>JBBQTY010000006.1:0-41361 GCA_038234445.1 Lysobacterales bacterium | reverse complement strand
CTTGACGATGCCGATCAGCAGGATGATGCCGACGATGCCATCGATCGAGAGACTGAATCCGCACAAGGTCAGCGCGAGCAAAGCACCGACACCCGCAGGCGGCAGCGTCGAGATGATCGTGATCGGATGGATGTAGCTCTCGTACAGCACGCCGAGGACGATGTAGATGACCACGAGTGAGGCGAGGATCAAGAGCACCTCGTCGGTCAGCGATGCCGAGAATTCGGCTGCCTTGCCAATGTAGTTGCCGCGGATCTGAGTCGGCATGCCGATGCTGCCTTCGACCTCGGACATCGCCTTGACCGCATCCGACAGCGAATAGCCCGGTGCCACGTTGAACGAGATGGTCACCGCGGGGAGCTGGTTTTGATGGCTGATCACGAGGGGTGCGTTGATCACTTCGGCATGCACCAGAGACGCCATCGGGATCGAACCACCGGCGCCGATTGCAATACCGGTGTTGCCCTGCGAACCGATGCCGCTCGGCGTTGAGGAGTTGCTTGAGGTGGCTTGACCAAACGTGGTCGCATTGCTGCCGGTCAGCGCACCACTGCCGCTGCCGCGCACCGTAAGTCGGTTGAGCAGATCGCTGCTGGTGCGAAATTTCGGATCGACTTCAAGGACGACGCGATATTGGTTGAGCTGGGTGAAGATCGTCGAGATCTGGCGCTGGCCGAAAGCCGAGTAGAGGGTGTCATCGATGGACTGGATCGGCACGCCGAGTCGGCTGGCCTGATCACGATCGATGGTCAGGTTGAGCTGCAATCCATTCGCCGCAAGGTTGTTGGCGACGTCGGCGAGTTCCGGCCGTTGTTGCAGAGCGGTGGTCATGCGCTCTGCGAATTTTCCCAGCTCCTTTTCATCGACTTCGGTCAGCGCGTACTGGTACTCGGTCGGCGCGACACGATTGTCGAGCGCGATGTCTTGCACCGGCTTGAGATAGAGGGCCACGCCAGGAATCGTATCGACCGTGTGTTGCAGACGAGGAAGAATCCTGGCCAGGGTTTCGCGATCGCCGCGCGGCTTGAGCACAATGCTGAGCTGGCCCTGGTTGAGGGTCGGATTGATCGAGCCGGCGCCGATAAAGGCAGCCACACCACTGACCGCCGGATCGGCGCGAACCGCCTCGGCGACGCGTTGCGTACGTTCGAGCATCGCTTCGAAGGCGATCGTGTCGTCCGCCTGGACGACGCCGGTGATCATGCCAGTGTCCTGGTCGGGCAACAGACCTTTCGGCATCATCACGAAGAGCACCACAGTCAATGCAACGGTCGCGGTCAGCACGAGCATGGTCAGCGTGCGGTGACCGAACACCCAATCAAGGCTATCTCCATACGCCAAGACCAGACGATCCCACCAATCGCTTTTTCCCTTTTTATTGTGGATCTCGCCACTGTCCTCGTGCGGCACGTTTTCACGTCGCAGCAGGTAGGCGCACATCATCGGCGTCAGGGTCAGCGAGACGATCATCGAAATGCCGACCGCGATCGACAACACAACCGCGAATTCCTTGAACAATCGTCCGGTGACGCCAGGCATCAACAGCAGGGGCAGGAACACCGCGATCAGCGATACGGTCAGCGAGAGAACCGTGAAGCCAATCTCCTTTGCACCACTTTCCGCAGCATCCTTCGGATCACGCCCCTTCTCGATGTAACGCACGATGTTTTCGATCATGACGATCGCATCGTCGACGACGAAACCGGTAGCAACGGTCAGTGCCATCAGCGAGAGGTTGTCGAGCGAGAACGACGCGAACGACATCAATGCAAACGTACCCATGATAGACAGCGGCACGGCCACACTCGGGATTATCGTCGCCCACAATCGACGCAGGAAGACGAAAATTACCGCGATCACAAGGCCGATCGTCAGCAGCAGGGTGAGCTCGACATCTTCGACTGATGCGCGGATCGTCACGGTGCGATCGGCGAAGACATCCAGATGCACATTCGCTGGCAACTGCGTGCGCATTTCGGGCAACAGCTTCTTGATGTTGTCGACCGTCTGCACGATGTTGGCACCGGGCTGACGACGAATATCGAGCAGCACCGCAGGCTTGCCATTTGCCCACGCGGCGAGCTGATCGTTCTCGACGCCATCAACCACCTTGGCCACGTCGCCGAGACGCACCGGCGCACCGCCCTTGAAGCTGATGATCGTATTGCGGTATCCGTCGGCGTCTTTCAACTGATCGTTGGCGCCGATCGTGTAGGACTGCGAAGCCCCGTCGATGGTGCCCTTGGGGCCATTCACGTTGGCCTGGGTCAATGCCGAACGCACATCCTCGATGGTCAGGCCTTGATTGGCGATCGCCGCCGGATCGACCTGGATGCGCACGGCCGGACGCACATTGCCGGCGATGCTGACCAGACCTACGCCTGCGACCTGGGACAACTTTTGCGCAAGAATGGAATCGGCAAAATTGTTGACTTCGCGCAGCGGCAGCGCATCCGAACTCATCATCAAGGTCAGGATCGGCGCGTCAGCCGGATTGACCTTGTTGTAGACGGGCGGATACGGCAAGTTGTTCGGCAAGGTACCGCGACCGGCGTTGATTGCCGATTGAACATCCTGGGCAGCCGCGTCTATGTCGCGATCCTGATCGAATGAAAGCAGGATCGTCGACAGTCCCGCCGAGGAATCCGAGGTCATCATGCGCAATCCGGAGATCTGTCCGAACTGGCGCTCGAGCGGTGTCGTCACCAGCGAGGACATCGTCGTCGGACTGGCGCCAGGGTATTGCGTGGTGACCTGGATCGACGGCGCATCAATATCGGGCAGCGCCGAGACCGGCAACTGGCGATAGCCGATTACGCCGAGCAGCATCACGCCCGCCATCAGCAGCGAGGTGGCGATCGGTCGACGGATGAAAAGGGTTGAAAATCCCACGATTCAGAATTCCCTGTGGCTGTCTCTCTGCACGCGCGAGAGGGTGTTCAAAATGCGCGGGACCAAGACCACGATGTGTATCGGCGGAAGCTCAGCGACCTCGGCGATTGCCGCGCTTCTGCTTGGCATCCTCGGCAACCGGCTTGGGTGCAGCCACTTCGCCCGGCGCCATCGCGGCCACCTGAATCCCCGATTTGAGGCGGAACTGACCTTCGGTGACAACCCTGTCACCCACGCTGAGACCCTGCGCGATCAAGACGCCACCGCCGTCAACCGTTCCAGCCGTCAGCACGGGTTGCATCTTGACCTTCGAATCAGCTTGTACGACCCAAGCGTACTCGCCATCAGGTCCTTGCTGGACTCCGGTACCCGGCACGACGATGCCGTCTTTGACGGTACGCACGGCGAGTCGCACATTGACGAACTCTCCGGGCCAGAGCTTGCGATCAGCGTTCGGAAATTCCGATTTGAGCTTGAACGTCGCGGTGGTCGTGTCGATCGAATTGTCGATGACCTTGAGCGCGCCTTCGGCAATCGGCGTCGAATCGGTGCGCGACATTGCGATCACCTTGAGCGGTGCCGCATCGGCCTCACGAACCTTGGCCATATCCTGTTGCGGCAGATTGAAGATGACGTTGAGCGGCTGGGTCTGGGTCAGCACGACGATCGCGCTTCCGTTCGCCTGAACGAGATTGCCGGCGTCGACGAGGCGAATGCCGGCGAGGCCGTCGATCGGCGCGATCAGCTTGGTGAAGCTCAGCTGCGTTCGCGCATTGCTCACCGCCGCGGCATCACCGGCAATCGCGGCTTCCTGCTGGCGCACGATCTGGCGCTGGTTTTCCAGATCCTGAGCCGAGACGAATTTCTTGTCGATCAAATCCTCGTAGCGCTTGAGCGTGCTACGCGAGGCAGCCAGCTGTGCTTCGTCCTGCTTCTTTTTCGCCAGCGACTGATCCAGTGTCGCCTGGTAAGCGCGCGGATCGATCTCGGCGATCAGATCGCCCTTTTTGACCTCCTGACCCTCGGCAAAATGCACAGCCTGCAGTTGGCCGCTGACCTGAGCACTGACGGTGACGGTATTCAAGGCCTGCACGGTGCCCAGAGCAGTCAGAAATACCGGCACGTCTTGCGCCACCGCGGCAACGACCGTGACTGGCACCGGTGAATTATCATCGCCAGCGCCGCGCTTTGCGGACATCGATGCCGATTCGCCACCGCCGCCGAACATGCGCCAGCCGAGCAATCCGACGAGGACGAGCGCAACGATTCCGACAATCACTTTTCCGCGCGACATGCGCTCTTCCTTCTATTCATGGGTCCGCGCGGACCCGGGAACCGCTAACGACATTGGTGTTCAACGCTGATCGTCGCGAGCCGGGCTTGTCGAGGGCTCGTCGAAGTTCGCCATGATCGGAGTTCGATCCGCCGTCGAAGTTTCTCAGATCAACATGGAGAAACCTTGCAGAAAATCAAGAAACGAACCCGATTCCCGATATCAATCCAAGTTTCCGCGGATTGCTTTCGAATGGTTACGCGATCCCTGCGTATTCAACAAGGCCCAGGAGTCCTGTCGGGCGTCATCGATCCGCGGCGGCTCGCCGCGCACCGACATGCGACCCTTGAAATCGAGGATTTGGATGGAGCGTTGATCCCCGTCGAGCCATTCAGGCGGCTGCCGACCTCTCCAGCGAGTACCGGGTCAGACTATTGAATCCAACGCAATCGGTTGCGAGATATTTGAGCAGCTGCTCGCGAATCCACGGCGTCCAGAACTTGCGCCGAGGCTGAGGATCCTGCCGCTCACCCCGCTGAAGGCGAGTTGCAGGCAGCCGCAAAGGTTCGTGTCGATGATTCCGACAAAGGCGAGGCTGAAGAGCGCCATTGATCGGTCGGCCGAGCGCGAGCTGCCGCGACGGCGCGCATCATCGGCTTTCCCGCGCCAACCCACTAAGCGTCACACCCCGCAGCGAGGCGTGCAACGCCTTCGCGCGAAAGTTCACTGAGTTCCGCTCCGTCGCTGTGCAGATACACCACGAGCTGCTCGCGCATGCGCGGCGTCCAGAACTTGCGCAGATGATCGGCGACCCCTTCAGCACCCGCCTCGCGATCAGGCTCCGAAGCAAAATATCGCGCGATGTCGTTGGCCATCGCGACCAGGCGTCGTACGTCCATCGATCAGGCACCCAGCTCGGCTATGCGATGCGCATGAGTGTAGACGACATGTCCGGATTCGCGGGCAAAGCCGATCAGGGTGACCCCACAGGATTCGGCTAGATGAATCGCCAGCGCGGTTGGAGCCGAGATCGCCGCGACAAGACTGATACCAACGGTCGCGGCTTTTTGCACCATCTCGTAGCTCGCGCGACTGGTCAGGATCAGGAAGCCCTGGGTGAGATCGAATCCTTCTTTCGTGATCGCACCGATCAGTTTGTCGAGCGCGTTGTGGCGACCGACATCCTCGCGCAAGCAATGCAGCGCGCCACGCGCATCCACCCACGCGGCCGCATGCGTGGCACCGGTGCGCTGATTGAGCGGCTGCTCGGTATCGAGCGAATTCAGCGCACGATGCATAACCTCTGGAGTGATATGAAATTCCGCCGTGACAACCGGCGGATGACGCACCACGTCTTTGAGTTGCTGTGTGCCACACAAGCCACAACTGCTGCGCCCACTCAAGTTGCGCTGACGAGCGGCAATCGCCTCGGCGCGAGCTTCGGGGATTTGCACATTGATTTCGATGCCTTCGAGCTGCACGTGGATCGCGATTCCCTCAAGCTCACTCGGCCCAGCGATGATCGCCTCACTGAGACTGAAACCCAAGGCGAAATCGGCAAGATCCATCGGCGTTGCGAGCATCACGACATGCGCCTGGCCGTTATAGCTCAGCGCAATCGGCACTTCGCTGGCGATCCAGTCGTCAGCCTGTTCTGCCGACCCATTCTTGAAACGCGAAACGCGACGGCGAACGCAGCCTGCCTGTTCGGCCAGCGGAGAAGGTTTCGATTCTTTCAGATTGACAGGCATTTCATGTCCGAATTCAGCGAAATTCAACGATACAACACCACGTCTGCCATTCGATTTTGTAGGAAGTGGCTTTAGCCATTTCCCACGATAGCAAAGAGGATATTCCCTATTCCCTATTCCCTGCTTCTGACCCCAACACCGGCAATGCACAAACCGCCAACAACGCAAACAATCCACCCAACAGAAACGTCGTCTGTGAACCGTGCGCATCCCACAGCGCACCCGCGGCAACGCTCGCAATCAACAAGGCGATTCCGGAAATCAGGCTGAACACACCGAAACCTGTGCCGCGCCAGGCCGCAGGTGTCGTATCGGCGATCATCGCGGCGAGCAGGCCATGGGTCATGCCGAGATGCAGCCCCCACAAACCCGCGCCGATAAATATGCCCGTCGGGCCCGAGGCGAACGCGAACACAGCATCGGCAAGAATCAACACGACCATACCCGCAGCAAACAGACTGCGCCGCGACCAGCGATCCGACAGGATTCCGACCGGCCAGGCCGAGACGCTGTAAACCACACTCATGAACACCAACACCATCGGAACGGCCGTATTCGACAAACCTATTTGCGAACCGCGCAATATCAGGAAAGCCTCGCTGAACCGCGCGAGCGATAGGAGCCCACCGACCACGACAACCATCCAGAAGGGTTTGCCGAGGCTGGCCAATCCAGCACGCGATATCGGCAGGCGTGCGCGACGTTCGACATGCTCAGGTTCACGCACTACGAATACGATCAAGCCTACTGCGACGATGCCAGGCACCACGGCAAACCACAGCACCTTGTCGATATTGCCGACAAACGCGACCATCAAACCCACGGCAAGCAAAGGGCCAATCACGGCGCCGATCGAATCCATCGATTGGCGCAAGCCGAATGCCGCACCTCGGATTTCCGGCGGCGTTATATCGGCGATCAACGCATCTCTTGGCGCACCACGAATGCCTTTGCCGAAGCGATCCAGCAAACGCGCCGTGATAACGATCCCGATTGATCCGGCCAACGGAAATAGCGGCTTGACCAAGGCCGCGAGTCCGTAACCAAGCAGCACCAAAGGCTTGCGCTTGCCGAATGCATCGCTCAAATAACCCGAGAACAACTTGGTGATCAGCACCAGCGATTCCGCCGCGCCCTCAATCAAACCGATCGTCAACGCACTCGCTCCCAGCGTTCCAGCGAGCAGGACAGGCAACAAGCCATGCACCATTTCCGAGCCGATATCGGTGAACAGGCTAACGAAGCCAAGCGCCCAGACGCTGGAGGGAATCCTTGCACGCAGCTGGGCGGATTTTTTCATGGGGCTCTCTGCAAACTCAGGACTCATAGTACGTTGCGACAAGCGCTTGGCGCAGCCGCGAGACCACTCGTAGCTGCTGACCTTCAACCCATTCGGCAGCGGCTCGGTTTCGCCGAGACCAAGGGCGAGGTTCACGACAGGCAAGAGGACTCTTTCGGATGGCGTCCCTCGGCGAGATTGCGCGTGATAGTCACATCGCGCGCCGCCGCACAAGCTTGTCCGCTCCGGGCCACCCGGCTACCCTGTCGGCTCCTCACGTTCGTTGCCGCCATGCCTGCGGATTTCATTCATCTGCACGTCCACAGCGAGTATTCGCTGGTCGATTCGACGATCCGTATTGATCGTCTGGTCAAGGCTTGCGCGTCTGCCGGCATGCCCGCGGTGGCGCTGACGGATCAGGTCAATCTGTTTGCCCTGGTCAAGTTCTACACGGCCGCTGAAAAGGCCGGGATCAAGCCGATCGCCGGCAGCGATATCTGGATCGCCGACCCGGCTGATCGCGGCAAACCGCATCGAATCACTGTACTTTGCCAAGATCTTGAAGGCTACCGGAATCTGTCGCGCCTGGTTTCGCGTGCCTGGGCCGAAGGGCGTCACGGGGATTTCGCGCTGATCGAAGCTGAGTGGCTATTCGAGGCGAATCGTGGCTTGATCGTGCTGGCCGGGCGTGAGAGCGATGTCGGCAAGCTGCTGCTTAGTGGCCGCGAGGATCTGGCGCGTGAGTGCGCCAACGGATGGCTGCGGCATTTTCCGGAGCGCCTTTATTTCGAACTCGTGCGTACGCAACGTGCCGATGAGGAAACCTTTGTCGCGGCGGCCGTGAATCTGGCCATCGCCCTCGATATTCCGGCCGTCGCCAGCAACGATGTGCGCTTTCTCGATCGCGACGACTTCGAAGCGCATGAGGCGCGCGTGTGCATTCACGATGGCCGCGTGCTTGCCGATCCGAAGCGACCGCGCTCGTATTCCGCCGAGCAATATCTGAAAACGCCGGCGCAGATGATCGCGTTGTTTGCTGATCTGCCGCAGGCGATTGAGAACACCGTCGAACTGGCCAAACGCTGCAATCTCGAACTCAGCTTCGGCACGTACTACCTTCCGGAATTCCCGATCCCGGAAGGATTCACCCTGGACTCGTGGACGCGCACGCAATCACGCGAGGGCCTGGCCAAGCGGTTGGCCAAGCAATCGCCCGCAACGGGTTTCAGCGTCGAGGATTATCAAACTCGCCTCGAAACCGAAGTTGACGTGATCGTCGCGATGGGTTTCCCGGGCTACTTCCTGATCGTTGCGGACTTCATCAACTGGGCCAAGGATCACGATATTCCGGTCGGCCCTGGTCGTGGTTCGGGTGCCGGTTCGGTGGTCGCCTGGGCACTCGGCATCACCGATATCGATCCGCTGCGCTATGGCCTGCTGTTCGAGCGCTTTCTCAATCCAGAACGCGTGTCGATGCCCGATTTCGATATCGATTTCTGCATGGACAAACGTGATCAGGTGATCGAGTACGTCGCCGCGAAATACGGTCGCGACCACGTCAGCCAGATCATCACGTTCGGCACGATGGCGGCCAAGGCCGTGTTGCGTGACAGCGGTCGCGTGCTCGGCATGCCGTATGGTCAGGTCGATCGCATCGCCAAGCTGATTCCGATGCGCCCGCTCGACATGAGCCTTGAGGATGCACTCGGTCGCAGTGAAAAATCAAAAAAGGAACCCGATCGCGTCGTTGCCGAATTCTGCAACGAATATCAGAACGATGACGCGGTGCGCGAACTCGTCGATCTCGCGCTCAAGCTCGAAGATCTGACCCGCAACGCCGGCAAACATGCCGGTGGCGTGGTCATCGCGCCTGGTCCGCTGACCGACTACGCGCCGGTCTACAGCGAAACCGGCGGCGAAGGTGCGGTGACCCAGTTCGACAAGGATGATGTGGAAAAAGTCGGCCTGGTCAAGTTCGACTTCCTCGGCCTGCGCACGCTGACGATCATCGACTGGGCGGTCAAGGCGATCAACGCGCGCCGAGCGAAGACCGGCGAAGCAGCACTCGATATCAGTCAGCTGGCACTCGATGATGCGGCCGTCTACACCTTGTTCAAGCGCGCGCAGACCATCGCGGTGTTCCAGTTCGAGTCGCGCGGCATGCAGGGCATGCTCAAGGATGCCAAACCTGATCGCTTCGAGGATCTGATCGCGCTCGGCGCCTTGTACCGACCGGGCCCGATGGATCTGATCCCGAGTTATTGCAAGCGCAAGCACGGCACCGAGGTCATCGACTATCCGGATCAACGTGTCGAGCCGGTTCTGCGTGAGACCTACGGCATCATGGTCTATCAGGAACAGGTCATGCAGATGGCCCAGATCGTCGGCGGCTACTCGCTCGGCGGCGCCGACCTGCTGCGTCGTGCGATGGGCAAGAAGAATTTCGAGGAGATGGCCAGACACCGCGCAATCTTTCGCGAAGGTGCAGCGAAAAACGACGTCAACGAACACAAGGCCGATGCCGTGTTCGACACGATGGAAAAATTCGCCGGCTACGGCTTCAACAAATCGCATGCGGCCGCGTACGCACTGATTTCGTACCAGACCGCTTGGCTGAAAACGCACTATCCGGCTGAATTCATGGCCGCCGTGCTTTCGGCCGACATGGACAACACCGACAAGGTGGTCAACCTGCTTGGCGAGGCGCGTGCACTTGGGTTGACGGTGCTACCGCCAGACATCAATGCCTCGGGACACAAGTTCCATGCACTCGATGCGGATAAATCCGGTGCGGTATCGAAGACCATCCGCTATGGCCTCGGCGCCCTCAAGGGCGTCGGTGAAGGCGCCATCGACAACGTCGCATTGGCGCGTGAAAGTGGCGGGGCCTTCAAGAATCTCGGCGATTTCTGCGTTCGGGTCGATGCGCAGAAGATCAACAAGCGCACCCTCGAAGCCTTGATCCTGTCCGGCTCAATGGATGCGCTGGCGAGCAATCGTGCGAGCTTGATGGCGCAGTTGCCCGAAGCGATGCGTGCGGCCGAACAGCAGGCGCGCAACGCGCAGGCCGGCCAAAACGACATGTTCGGCGCGGCGAGTCCGGCCGCGGTATCGATCGAACTCGTTCAAGTGGAGGATTGGCCGGCCGAGCGCCGGCTGGCTGGCGAACGCGACACCCTCGGTCACTATCTTTCGGGTCACCCGACCGATGCCTGGCGCGAACTGTTCGCGCGCGTTGTCAGTTGTCCGATTGGTGAATTGGAAAAACATCACAAACCCCAGGAAGGCCGCAGCCGCTTCGGCGGCGGCCAATCCTTCACGCTGGCTGGCGCGGTGCTAGGCATGCGCAAGCAGGGCGAATCGCGCGCATTTGTCCAGGTCGAGGATTACTCGGGCCGCTTCGAAGCCGTGCTCTACCGCGAGGCCTGGACCGAATACGCCGCATTGTTGAGTCGCGACGCCATCCTCGTTTTCGAGGGTTCACTGTCGATCGATGATTTTTCCGGCAACTATCAGTTGCGCACACAACGCATCAGCACGATTGAATCGGCCTGCGAATCGCGCGCACGCCTGCTGCGCTTGCGCGTAAATGGCATCGGTGATGATTTCGCGACTCGCCTCTACGCCGTGCTCGAAACCTGTCGAGGCGGCAGCACGGCGGTTCGCATCGCCTTCAGCAACCAGAGTGGGCGCGGCGAGATCGAGCTCGGACCCGAATGGAAGGTTCGCGCGAGCCCCGGACTGGCAAAGGCGCTTGCCGCACTCGACGGCGTCATCGATGCCGAATTCGTCTACGGGCATTGAGCGGGCCTGCCACGCACGGCCATGTGACCGGCTATACTCCCGCTCTTCTGATTCAAACATCGTTGAATGAACCCCAACTTCCTCGAATTCGAAGCACCGATCGGCGAACTCGAAGCCAAGATCCAGGAGCTGCGCCATGCCAGCCACGGACAGGCTTTCAATATCGAGGACGAGATTGGCAAGCTGCAAGGCAAGCTGAAGACGCGCACGGCGGAGATCTTCCGCAATTTGACGCCCTGGCAGGTAGCCCAACTCGCACGTCATCCAGCGCGTCCGTTCACGCTCGACTACGTCAAGGTCATGTGCGAAGAATTCCACGAACTGGCTGGTGATCGCGCCTATGCCGAGGATGCCGCGATTGTCGGCGGCCTCGCTCGCATCAATGGCCGTGGCGTGGTCATCATCGGCCACCAGAAGGGGCGCGATACCAAGACCAAGATCCGTCGGAATTTCGGCATGCCGCGCCCCGAAGGCTATCGCAAGGCCTTGCGCCTGATGAAGCTCGCCGAACGCTTCAAGCTGCCGCTGCTGACTTTCATCGACACACCGGGCGCCTATCCCGGTGTTGGCGCCGAAGAACGCGGTCAATCCGAAGCGATTGCGCGCAACTTGATCGAGATGGCCGAACTCAAGGTGCCGATCCTGTGCACGGTGATCGGCGAAGGCGGCTCGGGCGGCGCGCTCGCAATCGGCGTCGGCGACCGCGTCAACATGCTGCAATATTCGACCTATTCGGTGATCTCGCCGGAGGGTTGCGCATCGATCCTCTGGAAGACCGCCGAAAAGGCCAAGGATGCGGCGGCTGAACTCGGTATCACCGCCAACCGCTTGCTTGAACTCGGTCTGGTCGACAAGGTCATCCGCGAACCACTCGGCGGCGCCCATCGCAATCCGCATTCGATTGGCGTGCGCCTCAAGGCGGTCCTGCTCAACCAACTCGAAACGCTCGATGCATTGGATCCATCAACCCTGCTTGAACAGCGCTACCAGCGCTTGCGCCAGTACGGCGCATACAAGACCAACTGAGGCCGCGCCCGTTGCGGGCGCAGCGATTTACTTGCGATCAGTCCGATTCCGGCACATCGATCTTGCCGCTGATGTTGTGATGCGCGATATCACCGCTACCGTTGGACTTCACGGTCAGATTTCCGCGTACGTTGTCGGCGTTGATATCACCGGAGCCGATCGAGTCCACGGTTACATCGCCACCGACGTCTGAAAAATCGAGATCACCAGAGCCAACCTGACCTACACGGATGCTGCCGGCAACCTTGTGGAAGCCCAGGTCGCCCGAACCGACGCCGCCGACGTCGACATCACCGCGAATGTCACGCAAATCGAAATCACCCGATCCGGTCGAGACCAGATGCAAGCGGCCGACGACGGAGCCTTGAATGTCGCCCGAACCGACTTCGGCAGTGAATTCGCCGGCAATGTTCTCGACGTCGAGATCGCCTGATCCGGCCTTGTAGTTGAGACTGGCCAGATCCGCGGCGTCGACATCACCGGAGCCGGAATCGACATCGACCGCAAGATCCATCGGCACACGAATTTCAAGTTCGAGATAGGCGTAGCTCGAACCGAACAACGAGATCGACCAGCTAT
Source organism: Lysobacterales bacterium (assembly GCA_038234445.1). GTDB lineage: Bacteria > Pseudomonadota > Gammaproteobacteria > Xanthomonadales > Rhodanobacteraceae > Dokdonella. The sequence goes on along the minus strand of JBBQTY010000006.1, from coordinate 28,757 downwards.
CTTGGTTGCGTTCGGTTCCGATCACGAGCCGATCGCCATCGCGATGCTGCTCAACCATGAGCCTGTCGAGATCGCCGGCCTTGGAAGCGCAAGCGCGGGCCTGGACTTCGATCCTCGAAAGCCCGCTGACTCCGCGCAGTTTGAGATCGGTCGAGCCGAGTTTGGTCGTCAACGTCTTTATATCGGCTCGATCGATATTGAATGATCGATCGGCGTGATTCGCACAATCAGTGGCGAAGGCGGACGCCGAGAAAATGATGAAACATCCAGCAAACAACAAACGCATGGCGATACTCCAATGAACTGACACGCATTGGATACGTCGAGTGCGAAAAGGGTTTAACGCGATCGAGTAATCGCGTGCACCGGCAGAAGCTCGCCCGTGAACGGGCTCCTACAGAGGACTCACCGCCAGAATAGGCCACGCCTTTTTGCAGGAGCCCCTTCAGGGGCGAGCTCCATCCCGCATCGCGCCAAAAGCTCGCTCCTGATGGGGCTCCTCCGAGCTTGATGCCTCGACCCATCATTCCTCAAGCTTGGCCCGCTGCCACAGGGCTTCCTGTTGTTCGAGGCTTTTGCCCTCAAGCTGTTCGCCGACTGCGGCCGCAATCGCTTCCATGCTGCGGAATCGGCGCTCGAACTTGGCGTTGGCGTGGCGCATGGCCGTCGATACGTCAACGCGAGCATGCCGGGCGAGATTGGCACAGACAAACAGCACGTCGCCGATCTCATCGGTCAAACGCGCCGGATCCGCGCCTGTGACGAACTCGACCCGTACCTCTTCAATCTCCTCGTGCAGCTTGTCGAAAACAGGATTCACATCGGGCCAGTCGAAGCCAACGCTGGCCGCGCGTTTTTGCAACTTGATCGCGCGTTGCCACTCCGGCAGGCCGCGCGCGATACCGGCCAATGCACTGTGATCGTCATCACCATTAGCCTCGCGTTCGCCACGCTTGATCGCCTCCCAGTTGGTCAGCACCTCATCTGCCGACTCCGCCTTCACTTCGGCAAACACATGCGGATGGCGTTTGATCATCTTGTTGCAGATCGCCGCAACCACATCGTCGAATCGAAAGTGCCCTGCCTCCTCGGCCATGCGCGCGTGAAAAACCACCTGCAGCAAGAGATCGCCGAGTTCGTCGCAGAGATCCGCGTAGTCGCGACGATCAACTGCGTCAGCCACTTCGTAGGCCTCCTCGATCGTGTAGGGCACGATCGTCTCGAAACTTTGCTTCACATCCCACGGACAACCGTTGTCGGGATCACGCAGGCGCGCCATGATGGCGAGCAGGTCGTCAATTTTCTGCATCGGGTTTCCTTGAGACGGATTCTTCACACCGTCGCCTAGAGTGCGTCAATCAGCTGCGCCCTGCCAAGCGTTCCCAATCCCTCTCTTGACCGAGATTTCATGCCTGCCACCTTCCGCTCGCTGCGTGGTTTCAATTTCCGCATCTGGGCCGGTGGTGCATTCGTTTCGAATGTCGGCACCTGGATGCAGCGCACCGCGCAAGATTGGCTGGTGCTGGCCGAGCTGACCGACAAAAGCGCTACCGCTGTCGGTATCGTAATGGCGCTGCAATTCGGCCCGCCGCTCCTGTTGCTGCCGCTGACCGGGTTTGTCGCCGACCATTTCGACCGGCGTCGACTGCTCATCCTCACCCAATCGTGCATGGCATTGCTTGCCCTCGGTCTCGGCCTGCTGACGCTGAGCGGACATGTCGCGTTGTGGCACGTCTATGTGTTTGCCTTTCTGCTCGGTTGCGTGACGGCGTTCGATGCGCCCGCGCGGCAGACCTTCGTCTCGGACATGGTGAGCGAGTCGGAATTATCAAATGCGGTGGCACTCAATTCAACCTCGTTCAACGCCGCTCGTTTGATAGGACCCGCCGTAGCCGGACTGCTGATTTCGGCAATCGGCTCGGGCTGGGTTTTCATTCTCAATGCGGTTTCATTTGTCGCTGTGATTGCCTCATTGATCCTGCTTAGAATCGGCGAGTTGCGGCGCAATGCGCGCGCGGTACGCATGCGCGGCAGCCTGTTCGAAGGCTTTCGCTACGTCTGGAAGCGACCGGACCTCATGGCGATCCTGCTGATGCTTTTCCTGATCGCCACGTTCGGCCTCAACTTTCCGATCTTCATCTCGATGATGTCGGTGACCGTCTTCCACGGCGGCGCCGGGCAGTATGGCGCGCTGATTTCAATCATGGCGGTGGGATCGGTCGCTGGCGCCCTGCTTTCAGCGCGCAGGGCGCAACCGCGGTTGTCGCTGCTGCTGATCGGCGCTTGTCTGTTTGGCGTTGGCATGACGGTCGCTGCATGCATGCCCAATCATGTGCTGTTCGGCGTGTTCCTCGTCCTCGTCGGGATCTCGGCGCAAACCTTCATGACTACAGCCAACAGCATTGTGCAATTGACTACCGAGCCCGCCATGCGCGGCCGCGTGCTCGCGATCCTGCTTGCGCTGGCCCTCGGCGGCACACCGATCGGGGCGCCGATGGTTGGCTGGGTCGCCGATCATTTCGGCGCGCGCTGGTCGATGGCTATCGGCGCGGCATCCGGCTTTGTGGCGACCCTTGTCGGCATTCGCTATCTCGTGCGCTATCGCCAGCTGCGGTTTCGCGTCGAACAGGGTCGCCTGCGCATGAGCATCGACAGGGGAAACTGACTACACAGGCAGCGCCGAGACGGGCGTTGTGACTTCAGGCGGCTTCGGGAACTGCCCGGTATCGATTTCCACGCTTTGCGGCTGCCCTTCAAACATCGTCGTCCCGAATGTTGGCAGCGATTTGGGCAGGTGCAGGCGCGGCATGCCGACGATATAACCTTGGGCCATGTCGACACCACATTCGTATAGCGTTCGCAACATCTCCACATCTTCCACGCATTCGGCTACGGTCTTCTTGCCCGCGGTCTCGGCGATCGAGGTCAACGCGGCGATGATCGTGCGATCGAGAGGGTCAGCGGGCAATCCCTGGATCAGCGAGCCATCGATCTTGAGGATGTCGGCTTCAATCTGGCGCAGATAGGCGAAGGTCGAGAAACCGGTACCGAAATCATCCACTGCGATGCGGCAACCGAGGGCACGCAAGGCCGAAAGTTGCGCTTGCGCATTCTGGATGTCGCTGATCGAGTGCGACTCGATGATTTCGATAACGAGGGCTGCAGGGTTGACATCATATTCGACGATCTTGGCCGTGACGTAATCGATGATCCCGGATTTTTCCAATGTCTGCGCCGAGATATTGATCGTCAAGGCAATCCGGCGCGGGCTGTCACGGGTTTCGCGCAGTGCCATCAAGGCATGATCGATAACCCAGAAATCAATTTCCTGCATCAGGCCAAAACGTTCGGCGGCAGGCAGAAAAGCGTTCGGCGAAATAAGTTCGCCTTGATTGCCCTTCAGGCGCACGAGCACTTCGAACAGCGCATCTTCATAGGGATTGCGCTCAAGTTGGCGCAACCAGATATCCTTGCTGTTGTTGCTTGTCGAACTGTCGTTTTCGATGCCCTTCAGCGGCACGATCGGCTGGTAGCACAGCACGAATCGATTGGTGCGCAACGCTTCTTCGAGTCGAACGGACCAGCCAAGATCCTCATCCATTGCGGCAAGCCGACCGGTCTCGGGCGAGTACATCTGGCACTGGTTGCGTCCGCTGCGCTTGGCCATATGGCAAGCGATGTCGGCGTGCGACATGGCGTCACCCGGCGAATACGCGATCTCATCGATTTTTGCGCAACCGATCGACAAAGTGATGCGATAACTCTTGCCGCCATAGGTGAATGGCGTCGCCGTGAGCACGCGACGGAAACCATCGGCGAGGCTCATCAGATCGCTGGTACCGACATTTGTCAGCAGCACGGCAAATTCATCGCCACCCATGCGCGCCAGATAATCGCTGCCGCGCAGTCGGGATTTGAGGCGCTGACTGACTTCGACGAGCAGACGATCGCCCGCGACATGTCCGGCTGTGTCATTGATGTACTTGAAGCGATCGAGATCAATGAACAGCAACATGGCCGCCTGGCCGGTGCGGCGCACGCGATTGCATTCCTGCTCCAACTGGGCTTCAAACCAGCCGCGGTTGAACAACTTGGTCAGGCTGTCGTGCTCAGCTTGCCAGCGCAGTTCGTCTTCGAGAACCCGACGCGCGGATATATCGCGGAAGGCGACGACCGAACCATTCTGCTCGGCATCCATGCGCAACGGATGCACGTTGCACTCGACCGGAATGCCGCGCTTGGCCGAGGTCCAGAAACGCGTCTGCAAGGCGGAGACCTGGCTGCCACTGGCGTAACACTGATTGAGGTGGGAGGCCGCGCGTTGCATCGGCATTCCATTTTCATCGGCGTAGTGGAATGCGTCGAACGCCAGGTGTCCGATCAAATCATTGGCGTCGCTATGACCGAGTAGATCGAGTGCAGCCGGATTGATGAACTGGATGACTCCTTCCGAATCGACCCCGTAGACCCCTTCGCCGACCGATGAAAGAATGCCTTGCAGGCGACGGCGCTCGTTGTCGATCGCCTTGCGGTCGTTGATGGTGCGTGCCAGCGAGGCGATGCGCGCCAGCAGCAGTTCACGCGACTCGCTCTTGAACAGGCACTCCAGAGCGCCGCAAGCCAGCGATTCTGAAATCACCGCATCGGAATAGGTGCCCGTGATCGTCGCGGTGAGGATGTGTTGGGTTTCTGGATTGTTGCGGATCAGCGTGATCAACGCTGTGCCGTTTTGCTCGGGCATCAGATAATCGATGATCGCGATATCGAAGGTGTGTGCCGCTACTTTTTTCCAGCCCTCGACAACACTTTCTGCGACATCGACGTGATAGCCGTGTTTCTGCAATAGTCGCGAGTAACCCGCACGGATAGTCGCCGAATCATCCACGAGCAGGATCCGGATCTGCTCGTCGTGCGCACTCAGTACCGGCTTGATGTCTTCATTAGGGCGCAGCAATTGGCCGACCGCATTCGGCGCTTCAAGGTATTCCGACCACAAGGTCAGCGCGGTACGTGGCCGCGACATGCGCCAGTTGACCGCATTCGCATTGCTTGAATCGGCCATGATCAGTACCGGCAAATGCTCGAATCGAGCACCGTGCAGCAAACCAAACACGTCCTCGACAATCCCTTCCGAGTATTCCGGCCAACCAAGCACGACGGCATCGATGCTGGTATGCCCGATCTGCGAGCGTTGCAGGGTTTCGTAGGCTTCGGCGAGGGTGGCAACCGCGGTAACCACGAAGCCCGCTTGACTCAAGATGGCGGACAGCGCGCGGCGTCGGGTTTGTGAAGTATCGGCCAGCAGAATCATGTTCATCGCCACCACCTGGATCGAAACGGATGCACTACGTGCAACGAATGGAAAGTCTCAAAACCTCGATTGGACGATCTTGACGACGGACGCCCGCCATGGGCGACCGCCAATCTTTGCCCTGAAACGTTGCCGCTGAATAACCATTGGCCAAAAACGACATGCAGCCGCCCTCAGCGCTTACCGACGTCCATCGGACAAAGGCAGCCGATTGCAGCAAGCACCTGGGTCAAACGGCCAAATCGGCGCAGCAAACCTTGAAAGCACGATTCGTGCCGAATTGAAGCAGCTCGCGCCGTCCTTGCGCCGTTTCAAGAGGTCCGCTCAATCGCCGCGAAGCAGATCGGCCCAGCGTGTCAGCGGGTCGCCGCAGGCGATGAATTCCGGATTGAGCAGGGATTCGCGGGTGTTGTAACGCAGCGTATTTCCCGCCAGATCGACGACGGCTCCACCGGCTTCTTCAAGCACGCATTGGGCCGCCGCGGTATCCCACTCGGATGTGGGCCCGAGGCGCACATACAGATCGGCTGCGGCGGCTGCGATGCGCAAAAATTTGAGCGACGAACCGAGCGGCACGATCTGATGCGGACCGATTCGGTCCATCATTTCCGCGAGTCGGGGATTGCCATGCGAGCGACTGCCGGCAACGATCAGCGGATCTGCGGGAGACCGTGTCTGGCAGCGATGTGGCTCCCCTTCGGCCTCGGTCATCCATGCGCCACCGCCCTGCCAGGCCCAGGCTATCGCGCCGGTCACTGGCGCCTGAACCACACCAAGCACGCTGCGATCGCCGTCGATGAGGGCGATATTGACGGTGAATTCGCCATTGCGCTTGACGAATTCGCGCGTGCCATCGAGTGGATCAACCAGCCAATAGCGCGACCATTGACGACGCTCTTCCCATTCAATCGCTGCCGATTCCTCGGAAAGTATCGGCATCTCGGGCGTGAGTTTGCGCAGTCCATCGACAATGCACCGATGCGCAGCGAGGTCGGCCGCGGTCAGCGGCGAGCGATCATCCTTGTGCTCGACCGCAAACTCGCTTTCATAGACTTCAAGGATTGCATGGGCGGCGAGTCGCGCGATCGCGCAGACCTCGGGGATCAGGCTTTCAAGCATCATGGGGTCGGACGGTAGCGGCCGGCGAGGTATTCGCGAGCGATGAAAAGAGCGGCGATCGAGCGACCATCGCTGACTTCAGGTTCTTGCAGCAAGGTGTGCAATTCACTGAGCTTCCACGCTACGACTTCGAGCTCTTCGGGTTCGTCCCCTTGCAAGCGCTCCGGATACAGATCGCGGGCAATGACGACATGCGTCATCGCGCTCATATAGGTGGGCGAGAGCGAGAGCGTGGCAAGGATATGCAGCTCACGCGCGCCAAAACCGATTTCCTCCTTGAGTTCGCGATTGGCCCCCTGTTCGACGGTCTCGTCGCGATCCAGTCGCCCTTTAGGCAAACCAAGCTCATAACTTTCGATGCCGGTGGCATATTCGCGAACGAGCAACACGGTGTCGTCATCGCGCATCGGCACCATGATCACGGCACCAAATCCCGACGTACGCAGACGCTCATGCGTGCGTCGTTCGCCATTGGAAAATTCGAGATCAATCTGCTCGGCGCGGAGGAAGCGGCTTTGCTCGACGAGACGTGTCGCCAGTATGGTCGGTAGTTTCTTGCGCATCCCGCAATTGTAACCGGTGAGCAGATGGATTCCTGCGGGGAACCAAATCGATGCAGTGTCCAACCGGGTCGGCCGCCCACTCAATGCGAGCGGTCGACGACAACCCGGAAACTCCGGATTGTCGTCCTTTCGGCGCGAAACCTTGCTGTTACTGTCCGAACGTAAAACGCGCACTGAGGTAGTAGGAACGCGCAGGCAGACGATAGAACTGGGCATCGCCGAGTTCACTTTCGGCAACCGGGTCACGTCGATCGGACAGGTTATAGCCATCCAGACGCAGCTCCCAACGATCGAAGCCGTAGCCAATCCCGGCATCTACCGTGTTGTACGAGCCGGCCTTCGACGTATTGCGCTTGCTGAGGAAACGCGAGCCCACGTAGCTCGCCACAAGATTGGCACGCAAGCCTTTTTCCTGCCCATAGATGACGCCGAAACTGCCGATATGCTGCGGCGAGAGCTCGAGCATCTTGCCATCGAGCTGGGTCAGCGTATCCCCGAACAGCTGCGAGTAGTCGGCGAACCGGGCATCGTGGAACGCGTAGCTGCCGAGCAGGCTCAAGCCATCGCTGACATGCCAGCGCGCTTCGGCCTCGGCGCCCTTGAACCGCTCGTTGCCGGCATTGGTGAGCCCGGGAAGTCCGTCGACATTCTGACTGACCACAAGATTGCGGAAGTTCATGCGGAACACCGACACATCCCACTCGAACTGGCCATCGAAATTGCGCCCGCGCAAGCCAAGCTCGCCGCTTTGCGCATCCTCGGGCTTGAGGATTTCGGAGTCCGGTTCAGGCCCGAAATCGACTACTGCGGGCTTGAACGTGTTGCGGTAGCTCGCGTAGCCGGTTAAATGATCACGGCCTTCCTGCCAAAACCGATAGCTCGTTCCGAGTGCGCCGGAAAGACGGCTCTTGCTGCGATGATCGCTGTCGACATCAAACGCCTCCGGCACGTCACCGGTCAGGTCGATACCGCCACCACGTGTCGACTCGCTCGTATGGTTGAAGCGGATGCCGCCCTCGACATGCCAGGCATCAGTTACCGCGACATTGAGATCCGCATAGACACCGGAGAAATTGCGCTTGTCGTCAAGGCGCGTCGTCTCGTCGATCGGCAGGCTGCGCCAGTTCGGCACATTCGACCCGTCGGCCAGCGTCGCATATTCAAAATTCTGGCTGCGCTGACTGCCCTTGCCGTAAAGATGATCGAATCCCCAAACCAGGGTGGCTTTGTCGCCGAGCGGCGTCGCCACATGGCTGTCGAAATACAGTTCGGTGCGACGCACATCCTGCTGGTAGCCGTCCGCATTGGGGGTAACGCCATCGTCGGCAAAATCTTCGCGCAGGAAACCGCGCACGGTTTCGGCGTTTGAACGTGCGAGCGCTACCCGCGTCGACCATTCACCCAGCCCGGTTGGCACCACGTAACCGAGAGCGAGCTGACCGCGATCTTCGTCCTGTTTCGCGCCGCGCGGATTGACGTTCGCATCGAGCGGAAAACGATCGGTGAGTACACCGCCCTCTCGCGGATGCGGACTGACCGGATCCTGACTCAGCGAAGTGAAGTCCGCATCGACGCTGAACTCGCCGTTGCCTAGTTCTCCATTGCCACGGTACAGCACGTGCGCACGCTGCCAGCCCGAGCGGTCAGCTGCGAGCTCGGCCTTGTCCGCGTCGAACAGGATCGACTGGCGCCATGAAGCACCGGGCTCGGCCATCGGAATGGCCGCGGCGATATGCGCCGTACCGCGACTACCGATGCCGAACTCGAAACGCGTCGCACCGGCACCGGCTTCGTAGTGGATGACGTGGATGACACCGACAAAGCTGGTTGCTCCATAGCTGACTGGCGCGGCACCCTTGAGGATCTCGATACGTTCGACATTCGCAAGATTCAGCGTCGCCAGTGCAGGCGTGAACGCACCACCGGAGGGAATGCCATCGACGACCAGCAGAAACGCATCAAACTCACGCAGCCCCCACAGCGCCGGAACTGAAGATGCGGGACCGCCATCACCGCCCGGTGCGATATCGACGCCGGCAACGAGGGACAACGCCGTACGCAGATCGAACGCGCCGCGTGCGCGCAACTCTTCACCGGTGACAATGCTGACATTGGCCGCAACATCATCAAGCGCGATTGGAACCTTGGATGTTGTGACCTCGACCGGCTCAAGCGTGGCTGGCTCCTCGGCGCGCAACAGACCGGAGCCGAGCGCGAGACTTGAAACAATGGCAACGGACAAAGCACTTCCCAGCTGATGCTTACGCATGATTACTCCCCAGAGCGGTTGGATTCACGGACAGGCAATCCGCCAGTTTGCGCGCCAGCCCGCCTTCGGAAATCCGGCCTGCGCAGCATTTACTATCCGCCCTTGGGATGAAGTGCTTGATCGTGGCCAGGAGCCCAGACGCGAGTAGACAGCCGAACGTAATCTGCAGCACGACTTCAAAGCGTCTGCACACAGCGCCGCTGCGCAAAGTGCCCGTTCCTAGTCGTGGTCGAAATTGCCTACGCGTCACGCGTATCCTTGGACTTTGGATTCAACCGGCTCGAACGTCATGTCCGTGTTCCGACCGCGTCTGCGCGGCCTCGTTTCCAAGCTCGCGCTGTTTTACGTGCTGCTTTCACTGCCGACCCTGATCGTGGTCGAGTCGGTGATCCTGACGTTTGAGTTTCAGCGCTTTGTCAATGGCATTGACCATGGCAGTCTCGAGCACGCCGCAGAAGAAGGTGCCCTTGATCTGGTAACGCAGTTGCCTGCGGTGCGTGAGGATCGAGCCAGCATTGCATCGCTGAAGGTCTGGCTGGATGCCTGGACGTTGCGACTGCAGCAACCGCGTGGCGGACTCACCCCCGACGAATCCTACATCCTGCTTGAATTGAGCGATGTTCCGCTCGCTGCCGCCCTGATTGGCGAAGACAAACAGTTGATTGCGCGGACTGAAGTCAGTGCCAAGTGGATACTCGATCTGCCAACCGGCGCGGAGCTCGACGAAGCGTCCACGCTGCAAAACCCGAGCGCGATCAAACTCGCCAACGCTTCGACGAATTTCACGATTCGACGCATCCTGGTTCCGTTGCATGACGCCGCTGGGCGCGTACCAGGATGGCTGTTCGTTGAGCTGCGCATACCGCCGCCCTGGCGACATCTGTTGTTTGATTCGAGTTTCGAATCACCGACCGTATTCGCCTTCCTGATTGTTTTTGGATTGGCTTCGTCACTCTTTCTGGCCGCTTGGGTCACGCGTCGATTGAGCCGGATCGAACGCGCCGCCACCGCCTGGAGTCGAGGCGATTTTTCCAATCGTATAGATGACCACTCGCGCGATGAAATCGGCGGACTCTCGGACATGCTCGACGGCATGGCGCTGGACCTGAAGGGCTTGCTGCGCTCGCGTGCCCAGCTGGCCATGTTGGCTGAACGCCAACGACTCGCGCGCGATCTGCACGACACGGTCAAGCAAAAGGCGTTTGCCTTGAATCTGCAATTGGCCACGGCACGCCGCATGCTCGGAGAAGGGCATGGCGGCGAGCGCCTCGAACTGGCGCAGCGACTGACCCAGCAAATCCAGCAGGAGTTGGCGCAGATTCTCGACGAGATGCGCGCCTCGGATGCCGAGCTGCCGTTTGCCGAGCGCGTGCGTCTGCGCGCCAACGACTGGGCGCATACCAGTGGCGCCAGTCTTGGCTTCGACATGGACGATGTCCCAACCTTGGCGGCGGGTGTCGAAGACTCGCTACTGCGAATCGTCGATGAGGCCCTTTCCAACGTCTTGCGGCACAGTGGCGCGCAGCATGTCGATCTGACCCTCCGCCGCACGACGGAACGCGTCAGCCTCGTCATCGCCGATAATGGTTCCGGCGCCCCCGAGGAATCGAGCAGTGGCATGGGCTTGCGCAACATGCGCGAGCGCGTCGAAGCACTGCCCGGTGGCCGTTTTGAATTCGACAGCGCGGCGGGACGCGGTACGCGCGTGACCGTAAGCTTCCAGACCGAGGTAACGAGATGAGCAACCCCATTCGCATCGTCATCGCCGACGACCACGACCTCGTCCGCCAGGGTATTCGTAGCTTCCTTGAAACGCATGCCGATCTCGCGATTGTCGGCGAGGCCGGGGATGCCGCGTCAGCGGTAGCCTTGTGTGCCGAACAGCGGCCTGATGTTGCCTTGGTTGACCTGGTCATGCCCGGTGGTGGCATCGAGGCGACGCGTGCGATCCGCGCCGCCAGCCCGAAAACCGAAGTTATCCTGCTGACTTCGTTCGAGGATGTTCAGCAGATCGTTGCTGCGGTCCAGGCCGGCGCGCTGTCCTGCCTGCTCAAGGATGTCGATGCCGATGCGCTCGCTGATGCGTTGCGAAAGGCCGCTCAAGGTGAAGCCGTTTTGCACCCGCGTATCGCTGCGCGCTTGATGGATGCCATGCGTCGCGGCATCGAACCCGGCAGTGGCGCACTCGAATCGCTCAGTCAGCGCGAACGCGAAACCCTCGCCCTGGTCGCCGAAGGCCTCAGCAACCAGTTGATCGCCGAACGCCTCGGCATCGGCGAAAAGACCGTCAAGACCCACGTCAGCAATGTGCTCGGCAAGCTCAATGTCAGCGACCGCACCCAAGCGGCCGTTTTCGCCTGGCGCAGCGGCATGAAGCAGCGCGAGCCGTAGTGGTCCTCAGGCTCACATCGAACGACGTTTGATTTGAGCTTGCCTAACCATAACTGCGCCGATGCTCGATGAGCTGGGCGAGAATACTGACGGCAATCTCGTGCGGCGTTTCGGCTCCGATTTCGAGTCCGATCGGAGCAACCAGATCGCGCAAGGCATCCTGCAGATCCGGCAGCGAGCGACGCACTTCGGCGATACGCCTATGGCTGCCGAGCATGCCGAGAAAGCGCGGCGGCTTTTGGCACAAGATGCGTAACGCGGCGACATCGGCTTCGAAGTTTCGATTGAGCAGAACGGCCTGCACGTCACGTTCGCCATCATTGAACTGCGCAAGTGCATCCGCCTCTGCGCCATGCACCGTCGCGCGAGAGAAGGATTGAGAAGCCAAGCTATCGGCACGCGAGTCGAAGACGTGAGTATCGAATTCAAGAGGATCGGCGAGCTCACTCAGCGCGGCTGCACAATGGCCCGCGCCAACAATGAGCAGACGTACATTCGGGATCGCCTGTTGCGCTTCCACGTCCCCACCGAGCGTGTCGGCATCGAGCAGAACTCGGCGTCCTTGTGAAAGATCAAGAGCGATGCGCTCGGCACGTTGGCGGTCAACCTCACTCGACCAACGGTGCAAAACGATGTGCATGCGTCCGCCACAAATTCCCGCCGAACCGATGCCGCCACCGAGATCAACCGCAAGCGTTGCATTGTCGACTTCCGCACCGAGCATCTCGCGAGCTTTTGCCATGACGCAGGCTTCGGCAAGCCCACCCCCCACGCTGCCTTCAATCGCATCCGCGCGTATCAACATGCGACTTGCGCGTTTACGCGGCGTCGCGCCTTGCGTACTCGAAATGCTCGCCAGCACAACGGGGCGAGCGGCCAGCCAACGCGCCAACGTCGAAAACAATCGCTCGTCCATTAAGCCATTCCGACCCGATCGACCGGCACGCACGCGGCGGCAGAATCCCGAACCACGACGATCGCATTGAAGATCGCCTCGGGCGTCGCCGGAGAGGCCAATGCAACCGCGCGCGCGTCGCCGAACGCGGCAACCGCATCGCGTAAGGCTTCACGCACGCTCATCGCAAGCATCAGCGGTGGCTCGCCGACCGCCTTGCTACCGAAGATCACTTGCGCCTCGGGTGCTTTTGAGCGCTTGAAGAAATCGACGCGAAAATCTTCGGGCACTTCGCCATTAGTCGGAATCTTGTAGGTACTCGGCGCATCGGTCAGCAGCTTGCCTGCATTGCTCCAACGCAGCTCCTCGCAGGTGAGCCAGCCCAAGCCTTGAACAAAACCGCCTTCAATCTGGCCCCGATCGATCGACTCGATCAACGAGTCACCGACGTCGTGCAGGATGTCGACACGCAACAGCCGATGCACGCCGGTGTAACCACAAACCTCCACTTCGCTGACTGCCGCGCCGCAGGCGAAATAGTAGAACGGTTCACCTTTGCCGGTTTGCGCGTTCCACGAAAGACCGGGTGTGCGGTAGTAGCCGGTCGCCGACAGACTGACGCGCGCGCTGTAGGCCGCTTGCACGACCTCAGCGAAGGTCAACTTTATCTGGGCCGAATTCGATACATGAACCTGATCGTCGGCGAAGACAACCTCTTCCACCCTGCATTCAAATCTTTTGGCAGCAACGCCGGCGAGTCGGCCGAGCAAGGTTTCGCAAGCCGCCTTGACCGCCTGCCCATTCAGATCCGAACCACTGCTGGCGGCTGTGGCCGAGGTATTCGGCACCTTGTCGGTGCTCGTCACCATGATCTGGATGCGGTCGACGCTGATGCCAAGCGTGCGGCTGGCCACGGCGAGCATTTTCGAGTGCAAGCCCTGGCCCATCTCGGTACCACCGTGATTGAGCTGAACACTGCCATCGGTGTAGATATGCACCAGCGCGCCGGCCTGGTTGTATTCGACCTTGTTGAACGAGATGCCGAATTTGACCGGAGTTATTGCGATGCCGCGCTTGGTCTGCGGATGGCTTGCATTGAACGTTGCAATCGCGAGTCGACGCGTATCGAAATTGCTGCTGGCTTTCAGTTGGTGCCAGAGTTCCGGGATCGGATTGTCGCGAATCGTCTGGCCGTAGGGCGTGACATTGCGTGGCGGGGATTCGCCCTCCCGATAGAAGTTGCGCTCGCGTACAAGCTCCGGCGGCAAGCCGAGATGCCGGGCGATACGATCGATGATCTCCTCACCGACGAGCATGCCCTGCGGACCTCCGAACCCTCGAAAGGCCGTATTCGAAGGAAGATTCGTCTTCGCAATGAGTCCCTCGATTTCGACGTTCGGACAAAAGTATGCATTGTCGATATGCACCATCGCGCGCATCAGCACCGGCGGCGACAGATCGACACTCCAGCCGCCATCTGCAAACAGGGCGATCTTCATCGCCTCCAACAAACCCTGATCGTTGAAACCGACTTCGTATCTTGCGAAAAACGGATGGCGCTTGCCGGTCATCTGCATGTCGATGCCGCGCGAAAGCTTGATACGCACTGGACGTCGCGTGACCTGCGCGGCCAGCGCGGCAATCGCCGCGTACGGATTGGCCTGGGTTTCCTTGCCACCAAAACCGCCGCCCATGCGCAGGCTGCGGCAGACGAGGCGGTTCGATGGAAGCCCCAGCACACGCGCAACAATGACTTGCGTCTCGGTTGGGTGCTGGGTCGACGAAGTCACCTGAACCAAACCTTCCGAATCGATCTGCGCCCAGCTCACCTGGGTTTCGAGATAGAAGTGATCCTGACCGCCGATTTCCAGTTCCCCGCGCAATTGATTCGCGGCATTCGTCAATCCAGCGTCGACGTCACCCCGCTCCACTTTCGCCGGTGGACAATGGAACGAAGCGCGAGTGATTGCATCGGCAACGTTCAGACAGGTCGGCAAGGTCTCAAAGTCCACCTCAACCGCCGACGCCGCGGCCATCGCCAAGGCTTCGCTGTCGGCGACCACCCAGGCCACGGCCTGACCATGGAATTGCACGCGATCGGCTGGAATCAGCGGCTCGTCATGCACGATTGGGCCGGTATCGTTCTCACCCGGAATATCGGCTGCCGTGAGCACTGCATGGACGCCGGGCATGCGGCGCGCGCGATCTGCATCAATAGCGATGATGCGCGCATGCGCATGCGGCGATTGCACCGGCCAGACGCTGAGCAAGCCGCTCGGCGCGTGTTGCTCGTCCGTATAGACGGCGCGCCCGCTGACATGGCCGATCGCACTTTCGTGACGCTCGATCTGCTTGCGACTCATGCGAAGTGCTCCGCGACGAAACGGGCAAACAGATTCACGCATAGGGCGCGCCGATAATCGGCGCTGGCGCGATGATCGCTCATCGGCGTGAATTCCGCGGCTAGCCATTCTGCGGCGAGTTCAAGAGTCGCT
This sequence comes from Lysobacterales bacterium, assembly GCA_038234445.1. Lineage (GTDB taxonomy): Bacteria > Pseudomonadota > Gammaproteobacteria > Xanthomonadales > Rhodanobacteraceae > Dokdonella. The sequence goes on along the minus strand of JBBQTY010000006.1, from coordinate 13,714 downwards.
GCATCAAGCGATCGTCCGAGTAGCTTGGTCTCGGTTGCCAAAGCACGCTTCGGCATTGCGGCGACACCACCATAGGCGAGCCTCACATGCGCAATGTGTCGATCATCATCAAGGCTCAACGCAAACACGGCAGCGACAATGCTGATGTCGTCGCTTTGCCGCTTGGCAACCTTGTACGCGGCACTCCGATGCGGGTTCAGCGGCAGACGTATGGCGGCGATCAATTCGTCGTCGCTGCGTGCCGTCTTGCGGTAGTCGAGGAAGAATTCCTGCGCGGCGACGACACGCGAGCCACGCGGTCCGAGCAAATGAATCTCGCCATCCAGCGCAAGCAGGATCGGCAGCAAGTCACCAATCGGCGACGCCGTGCCGAGGTTGCCGCCGAAGGTCGCGCGATTCTTCACTTGTCGAGCGGCGAACCAACGCAGCATTTCGCCCAGTACGGGGATCTCCGATCCCAGCTCGGACTCGACGACACTCAACGCGACGCCAGCGCCGATCGTGACCGCTTCCTCATCGATGGCGATGCGCTTGAGCTCGTCGATGCGATCGAGCGCGATGAAGGTTTCCTCACGACGTAGACCACGACTGAGTTCGACGCCGAGATCGGTCGCCCCGGCGATCCAATGCGCACCCGGAAAGCGCTGCTTGAGTTCAACCGCAGCGCACAATGTCCGCGGCTGGAAGAAGCGTTCGCCAATCGCGTCATTCATCTCGAGCGCGGGAGCAGCGAGCATCGCTTCGAAACGATCGGTCGCGGTTTTGCGCGCTCTCAGTTTTTCAGTGGCCCGACGAATCGGCAGATAGCCGGTGCAACGGCAAAGATTGCCCTCGGTGGTGTGGTCGTCAAGTTCGCCATTTTTGTAGCCCGCAAACAAGCTCATCACGAAACCCGGCGTGCAGTAGCCGCATTGCGATCCTGAGCAATCAAGCATTGTCTGCTGGACTGGATGCAGGTTGTCACCCTCGGCCAGATGTTCGACAGTGACGATGTCACGTCCATTCAGCGAACCGATTGGCAGCAGGCAACTATTGACCGCGCTGAAGCGGCGCTCACCGTCTTTACCTGGCTCGATCATCGCAACCGTACATGCACCGCAATCACCATCCGCGCAGCCTTCCTTGGTGCCGTGCGAGGCGCGCCGATTGAGCCAGCGCAACAGCGATTCGGTCGGCTCAGCGTCAGTCAGTTCGACCGTTGTGCCATTCAAGCGGAATGCAGGATTCGTCATCAACGAAGCGTAGCCCGAATGATTCGCGAGGTCACTGTTGCGGGATTGGGGATTGGGAATGGGAAATGGGGAATGGGGATTCAGGATTCGGGACTCGCGAGCGGGGAGCGGGGATATATTGTGGGAAGCGGCTTCAGCCGCTTCCCACAGGTTTCAGATCATGTGTCGCGGCAGGACACGCGTGACAGCAGCGTCGCGGCGCGTCACTATCTCCGCATCACTATTGACCGATCCGCTGCACCATGGGAAAGCTGACCACACATGTGCTCGATACCGTGCGCGGAAAGCCAGCTGCCGGTATCGCTTTCGAACTGTTTCGCCTGCACGAAGATCGCCGCGAACTGCTGATGCGCGGCATGACCAATGCAGATGGCCGCTGCAATTCTCCGCTTCTTGCCGAAGCGACCATGCAAGTTGGCGTATACGAACTGGATTTCCATGCCGGCGATTACTTCGCCATGCTCGGCGTCTCGCAGACCGAACCGCGCTTTCTCGATGTGGTCACCCTGCGTTTCGGCATCGCCGATGCCAAAAGCAACCTGCATGTGCCGCTGCTGCTATCGCCTTACAGTTACAGCACTTATCGCGGCAGTTGAAATGGCGACTCATCTGATCTGCTGCTCGGATACTCGCGCGTGACCGACTTCATTCTCGAATGCCTCGGCCTCGCATTGCGCTGGCTGCACGTGGTGGCTGCGATTGCCTGGATCGGCGAATCGTTCTATTTCGTCATGCTCGATCGCTCGTTGAAGCCCGCAGCACACGCACCGGCCGGGGTCGCTGGCGAACTGTGGTCCGTGCATGGCGGCGGTTTCTATCACAAGCAGAAATACCTGACTTCGCCTGCGCAGATGCCCGACGATCTGCATTGGTCGAAGTGGAAAGCCTATTCGACTTGGCTCTCTGGTTTTGGGTTGTTCGTTCTGCTCTACCTGCTCGCACCGCAGCTGTACCTGATTGATCCCGCGGCTGCTGCACTTAGCTCAACACAGGCGGTCCTGCTTGCACTTGGTTTTCCGATCGCAGCGTGGATCGGCTACGACCTGCTCTGTCGTCTGGTTGGATTCCGAGATGGCTTGCTTGGCATCTTGGTCGGCGCACTGACCCTTGCACTCTGCTACGCGGCGACGCAGTGGTTCGCGGGTCGCGCGGCTTTCCTGCTGGTCGGTGCCGCGCTCGGCACGATCATGGCAGCCAACGTTTTCTTCGTCATCATCCCGGGGCAGAAGCGCATGGTGGCGGCGCTTGTTCGCGGCGAGACGCCCGATCCACTGTTCGGTCTGCGCGGAAAACAGCGGTCGGTGCACAACACGTATTTCACCCTGCCGGTCGTGTTCGCGATGTTGAGCAATCACTACGCGACGGCTTACGCGCATCCGCACAACTGGATCGTGCTTGCGCTGTTCATGGCAGCAGGTGCGCTGATCCGGCAGTTTTTCGTGCTCTGGCATAGCGGCGATCGTGCATGGGGATTACTTGCCGCCGGCATCGTTGTACTGATTGGCACATTTGCGTGGTTGGCGCCGTCTACTGCATTGCAGGTACCGGCCGACGCACATGCCGCACGACTATCGGAAGCGGGCTTGCCGCGAGCCGAAGAATCCTTGTCAAACGCAACCGTCACAGTGACCGAGGTCGAAGCGATTCTCAAACGCCATTGCGCGGCCTGCCATTCGGCTCATCCGAGCCTGATGGCCACCGCGCCAAAGGGTGTGATGTTCGACGACGTCGGCGAGATCGAACGCTATGCCGATCTGATTCAACGCCAGGCCGTTATCCTCAAGATCATGCCGCCGGGCAATGTCACCGGGATCAGTGATGGCGAGCGCGATGGTATCGCGCGTTGGTATGCGTCGCGCGCGGCGAGCAGCAGGTCTTCCAACTAGAGAAGCGCGGGTCTAACTCAACCGTTCGTCCCGGATCAGACATTTGCGAAGTAGTTGATTTGCTCGTCGTCCATTCCCTTCTGCAAGCACAGGACAGGACCGAATCGCTGGCCAAGTGACTCTCAACTTCACAAGCACTGGGCCCCTGCCTCGGCGAAGCCGAGCCTGTCCAGCGCCTGTCGAAGGACAGGGGCGACGAAAATTGGGAGGCGACTGAAAAATGCTGGGATGCCGCGCGACGCAGGAGCGTGCTTTAGCAGTCCCATTTGAACGGAAGCTTCCTAAAGCGCCTCGATTCGCCAAATTGATTCCAGTGCGACCTCATCGCAATTATTTCCCTCCCCACCCCGATCAATGACGAGAAAATCGCTGACCTGATCAAGCGCGATCAGCGGATGGTGCCAGGTGCCGCGATGGTAGTTGATGCCCTGTCCTCCAAGTGCGAGGAAAGCGTGGGGCGTCGCATGAGGTTCGGCCGCGACAACGACGACAAAAACAAATTCGGGATGGAGAGGAACAAACGCCTGACTACCAAGCGGATGGCTTTCGAGCATGCAAACATCAAACGGAAGACTCCGCGGTTGCGCGCGAAAAATGCTGACTATCGGCTGGCCGTTGTTTGACGAAGTATCGATGTGCGCAAGATCATGAAAACGCGTCGCCGTCCCGTCGTTGACCGCGTAACGATCGCGGGTGGAATCGGCTTCGATAACGTCACCGAACGGCGCAAAAGCTGCGCGCGACAACGGCTCGACGCGAAGGATTTGCGCGCGACAATTCATGCTGGACGACCGCGCAGGCGCAAGCGCGAGACACCGCCGTCGGGATGCAGATTGAAGCGCACATGGGTGACCGGTGCATGGGCAAGGATCTCAGACGCGAAGTAATGCTGGTTATCCATCAGCAAGGCTTGCTCGGGTAACAGCAACGGCCAGAACATCGACTGGGTGACGATCGATTCGCGCGTACCGTCAGCGACATGCGCGGCCTGGATCGAGCAGCGATCCGGGTAATTGCCCTTGAAGTGTGCCGTATCGACTTCGATCGCCTCGATCACGCCCGCGCGTGCGAGGGCGATGATGCACCAGTCATTTCCCGGTTCGCGGCGACGGCGGGTTTCCCAGCCATCGCCCATATTGACGCCACGTCCCGGCAGCAACAGGGTCGCTGCGGCGCCGAAGTGCTCGTTGTTCGCCGCCAGCGCCGTCGCCCCATTCAAGGCGGAGGCGAGATCGACTAAACCATCCGCTTCCTTTGTGGCCGCGCTGAAATCCGGCGTACCGTAAATGCGCAGCCGCGCCAATCCACCATCGGGATACAAGTTCAGGCGTACATGACTGCAGGTTTGTGCGCTATCAATCCTGAAATAGTGATGGCGGTTGCCCGACAGGTTGACCGCTGCAAGGATCGGAATCCATTCAGTATCGGCGTTTGGTTCGGCTTCGCCGACCAGGCACGCTTCGAGTGAAGCGGCTGGCGGATAGTTGCCGGTGAAATGGCTGGTATCGAGATCCAGTCCATGAATGACGCCACGCCGAGTCAACTTGACGATACACCAATCGTGCCCTGCCCCGCGTTTTCGACGACTCTCCCAACCATCCATCCATTTGCCATTCGTATCGTATTTCCCCGGGACGAATACGGCCGCTTGCGGATTCAGCATGCGCTGCATCGCAGCGAAGAAATCATCGCTGCACGACAGCGCCTTTGCACCAAGACGCTCGTCTGCCAGATTGACGTGAGCGCGCACGAAGTCGGGAGCGTCAGCGTCGATTTCGATCAGGGCCATCGGGGAGTCCTTGCATTCGGTTCGAGTGGAGTATCAATGGGCGGCAGCGAGCAGCGCTTCGAGACGAAAGCCGGCAATCTTCTCGATCTGTCGCAATGCTTCCGCGAATTCTGCATCGGCGTTGTTGTTCACCCGCTTTGCGAGTGCATCAATGATGCTCAAACGCGTATGTCCGCGCACCGCGAGTATGAATGGGAAACCGAATTTTTCAATGTACGCCGTGTTGAGATGGGTGATCTGGGCATACTCCTCGGCACTGCATTGATCGAGACCGGCGCCCGCTTGTTCAACCGTCGAGGCCGCGGTCAATTCACCTCGTATCGCAGCCTTTCCGGCAAGTTGTGGATGTGCGCGGATCAATGCGATCTGCTCTTCGCGATCGGCATTGGACACGGTTTCGCACATGGCGCGTTGCAACGTCGAGATCGCGGCAAACGGTCGCCGCGACCACGCGCGATCCGGCACCCACGGCGAATGCTCGAAGATACCCTCGAGTGTGCTGCGGAACATTTCCCTCGGCATCGCGTTGAGTTGGTCCAGGCTGATCATGCGAGATGCCTTTGCTTCCAGCGGCGAGCGATATCGATACGTCGACAAATCCAGACGCGATCGAATTTCGCCACATGATCGAGAAACTTCTGCAGCGCAAGAAACCGACCGGGTCGACCGAGCAAACGGGCATGCATTCCGATCGACATCATGCGTGGTGTCTGCTCGCCTTCGGCATAAAGCACATCGAAGCTGTCGCGCAGATAGTGGAAAAAGTGATCCGCCGTGTTGAAACCCTGCGACGAAGCGAAGCGCATGTCATTGGCATCTAGCGTGTAGGGCACGACCAGGTGCGGTCGCTGAGTGCCATCGCTTATCGATACGTGCGTCCAGAACGGCAAGTCATCGCCATAGTAATCCGAGTCGTACTCAAAACCGCCATGTTCGACAACCAGACGACGCGTATTCGGGCTGTCGCGCCCGGTATACCAGCCGAGCGGCGCTGCCCCGGTCAGCGCCGTATGAATTTCGACCGCACGTGCGATGTGATCGCGCTCCACCTCTTCGGGAATGTCCTGGTAGTGGATCCAGCGCAATCCGTGCGAAGCAATCTCGTGCCCTTGTTCCATGCAGGCGCTGACGACCTCGGGGTTTCGCTGCATGGCCATCGCCACGCCGAACACGGTCAGCGGCAGGCCGCGCTTTTCAAACTCACCGAGGATGCGCCACACGCCAACCCTCGATCCGTACTCGTAGATTGACTCCATGCTCATGTGCCGAGCGGGATAACTGGCCGCGCCGATGATCTCGGAGAGGAACTGCTCGCTGCCGCTATCACCATGCAGCACGCAATTCTCGCCGCCTTCTTCCAGATTCAATACGAACTGCACGGCAAGGCGGGCACCACCGGGCCAGTCGGCCTGCGGCGGGTGCCGGCCGTAGCCGGCAAGATCACGCGGATAGTCGGATGGAATGGGCATGCGCTTCCGAGCCTTCGGCGGCACACAAAGCCGCCCGAAGCATCAGTGTCGCGAGAGGCGGTGTCGACTTGCAAGCACATGCACGTCGACGCTTCGACTCGTCTACTGATTGAACAGGAGAAGTGCCTCGGCATGAAGTAGAGGATTTCCTGCCAGGGCATCGCCTGCATCGAGCCCGATCGGACCGCCGCTCAAGGTGGTGAAGACACCACCCGCTTCGCGCACGATGACAACGAGAGCCGCGATATCAAGAATATTCAGATCGGACTCGACGACCAGGTCGATCGAGCCGCGCGCAAGTAGATGGTAATGAAGAAAATCGCCGTATCCGCGTATCCGGCCAACGCGACTGACCAGCCCGCCAAGCGCCTGCCAGCGCTTCGGATCATTTGCCATCGATTTGAGATTGCCGGTCGAAACCGCTGCCATCGGACCGAAATCGGTCGTATTCGAGAGGCGAACCTGCTTTCCGTCGTGCGCATTCGTTCCAATGTAAGCGCCGCCACCGCGAATCGCCCAGGCGCGCTCGCCGTATTCCGCGGCCGCCGAAATGCCGAGCACAAGTTCACCTTGATGCATCAGCGCGATCTGCGTCGAAAACATCGGATAGCCACGCACGAACGCCTTGGTGCCATCAATCGGATCGATGAGCCAGAGAAAATCGCTGTCTCCCTCGCGCCCGTGTTCCTCGCCGAGAAATGCGTGCCCAGGAAATGCAGCGCGCAACACATCCTTTATCGCCAGTTCGGCTTCACGATCAGCCTCGGTTACAGGCGTGGCATCGGCTTTGGCGTCGACTGAAAAATTGCGGACCGCATAGCGCGCATGAATCACGCGCTCGGCCGCATCGGCGGCCTGATGGGCGACGCCGAGTGCCTCGACAAGAAAGGAGTCGGTCGCAAGCATGCTCAGAACAACTTGAAGAACTGGCCATTGATGATCAGGTGCGATGATCCATCAGGCTGTGGTTGACCGACATAGCGCAGGGCCTCGCGCACGCGCTGATCGTCGTTGCGCGCAGCCAGGAACGCTTCTATTTGATAGCCGGTTGGAGCAAGCGTGAAATGGCCGCTGACCTCGAGATTGCCCTTGCCATCATCGGCCACGGTGCCGCCGACACTGCCATCGGGCTTTGAAGCGAATTCGGCGAGGATGTCGGAGAAGCGCGCTTCGGCGGTGCCGCTCACGCCGGCATCGCTCCAGCGAGCGGTGCCACTGGCATCGCTGACCAGGCCATCATGCAGGGTGATCTTGGCGAACGTCCCGGTGATCGTGCCGAGCAGGCTCAGCGACGGCACATCGAGCACCGGCGACATCATTGCCGCGGGCAGGCGAAAACGCACATCGTGCGCAGTGACACGACCATCCGAATCGCGCTCTATGAGGCCCGATGTGTCGATGTCGGCGCCGCGGATGCGCAGGTCGGCATGCACACGCTGGGTGATCAGTGGCAGTTTCTCGACCTGCCAATCGAGCTCACCGAGATCGCGCCCGAACACGCTGACACCATCGGCGTGGCCCTGCCAGAGCGTGCCGCGCACGCCAACAAGGGTTACCGGGCCGAGGCGTGAAGCCACGTAGCGATAGGCCACGTCGGCCGGAAGCGTCCAGGCAATGACGCCGGCAACGACAATCAGGATGAGCAACAAGGCAAACAACCACTTGATCAGTTTCATTGATTCACGATTCGGGAATGACAGGGATCACCCAAGCTATCGCTGCGGGTGCGTGGGGATCAGGGTATGTCTTCAAGCGTTATGCGCGCGTTGACAAGCCCGGTGGCATCGACGCGGTCGGCCGAGAAATCGGTGATCTGCACGCCGTAATCGCGAGCCAGATTCTCGACCCAGTCGATGATCTGATCAAACGAGGCAAACTCGAAACTCGCGCGGACACTGTTTGATCCGACCGGCTCCAGCCGCTTGAGCACGCCTTCCAATCCGGCCCCGCGCGCACTGACATCGGCCAAGGCGAGCAATGATTTCCCCTGGCGATCGGCGCGCGTGCGCACCCCGGCATTGCGCAATTGATCGACCTCGGCTTCGGCGACGCGGACAAAAGCGAGATCGCGCTTGGCGCTGTCGAGTCGCATGGTCAGCCGATCTTGCTCGGCGCTCAGCGGATGCCAGACAAACGACCAGATCAGAAAGATCGCAACGATGATGCTGCCGACCGCGAGGATCCTGCGATCGCGAGGGGCTAGCTGATTCCACCAGGTCGACATCATCGCGCATCTCCGCGAATGCGGATGCGGCCATCGACGCCGTTATCCGCCGGAATCGAGGCGGTGACTTCGGCGTTCAATCCAGGAATGGCCGAGAACTGCTCGCGCATGCTGTCGAGCGTGGCGACGTCGGGCGCGCGCAATCCTATTTCGAGAATGCCGTTACGGAATTCGAGGCCGCGCATCTGCGTACGTGTTGTGCGTCCGAGCAGTGGCGCGATCTGTCCAAGCAAGCGCAGGAATCCACTCGTTTCGCTGCCACCGCGCAAGCGTTCAAGGCGATCCTGCATGACGCTTTGCGGCGCTCGCGATCGCTCTGCAACTCCAAGATCAGGGAAGGTCTTGAGCAAGCTGTCCGACATCGCACTTTCGACGCGCGCGACATCCTCTCCCAATTGATGCACGAGCATTCCGCGATGAACAAACGCGAGCAAGAGCAAGGCAGCGGCGGCCCATGCTGCGCGACGCCACCAGCGCGTGCCGCGCGCCTGTCGATGACCGCTGGCAAACTCACCCGTGAGCAGATTGATCGGCGGCTTGCGCAGGTTGCGCGCAAGAAACGCCAACGGATCGTGCAAGCGCCCCTGATAAGAAGCGAACGATTGTTCGATGCCGGCCGCTGCTTCAGGGCTGAAATCCTGCGCGTCGATCGCACTTTCAACGCCGGTCGCGCGAAACTGGGCCAGCCAGGACGGAAAATCATCAACTGAACAACTGAAGGACGACCAGCGATCGAGTCGGGTCACCACGCGTCCCGCATCAATCATCGCCGTCGCGGATTCCGGCGACAGCGGCAGCGCCAATGATTCGGGCAGAATCACGTCGGCGCGGACACCGACCGCCGCGAGCCGATCAAGCCAGGCTTGCATGCGCATGCGCGAGACGACCGCGACACCCACCTTGTCGTCAGCGCCCGGTTTAATTGAAAAATGCAGCTCCTCAACCGCGCCGAGCAACTGATCCTCGACTGCAAACGGCACGGCCTGTTGCAGTTGTGCCGCGCTGCGCGCATTGACCCGCGTTTCGATCAGCAGGACATCCTCGGCCGGAACCAATACGACGATCTCGCCAGCCGAGGCCAGCACGGCCGCGGGCGGCGCGTCTCGCTGACTCGACGAAAGCATGCGCCCGTCGACCGAATGCCGCAGCCAGGTCAGGCTGTCGGAACGGTCGAGACGCAGAATGAGACGATCGGGCATGCGTGTGGATCCTTGATATCCGTTCGATTGTACGAGAAGCGTGGCAGTTGCCGGAAATCGTCGACACCGATCCAGCGGAACCTGCGTGTCTGCGCAGATTCGCCGCAACTAACAACCCTGACCAACCTTGGCACAGACTTGCAGCTCACAATTTCCGGAATCTGCCGTAATCAGGCCGTCCACGCGAACACACAGCCAAGATTTGGCCTGGCCGCAAAAGCCCGATCCAGCGCGCAGCAATGCCTTAACCCGGACGATTCATGAATACACACGCCCTCGCTTGTTCCTTGAATCCAAACGGCGTTTCGCACACTCGGCGATAGAGTCGGTAATCGTCTCAATCGTGAAAACCAGAGTGAGTCCAGCGTCCTGCGCGATCATCGCGCGTATTCATGAATAGTCCGGGTTAAAGGCAGGCACATGGTAAAGTCTCAGGCTAACTTCCCACGCCTCTTCAACCGCACGCCTATGTCTGTTTTGCGTATTGCCCAGCCGCGTCTGCTCTCGGCCATTCTCACCTCCCTTTTTCTCCTGGCTGCTTGCGTACCGTCGGCGTTCGCGGCGACCAAGAGCAAACCGGCTTTCCTTCCGAAAACCAGCATCACCTGGCGCGGGGACATCGTCTCGTCGCGTGGGTTTACCAATGACTTGATCGACATCTATCGCAAGGAACAGCAGGGCCAGCTGACGGTGCAGCCTTTCAGCACGGTCTCCGGGATCGATGCGGTAATCGCTGGCAGCGCCGATATTGCCGGCAGCGCGCGGGCCATGGATGAAGATCGCGAATCCGAGAGGCAACTGGTTTTCCAGCCTGTGGCGCTCGACGCGATTGTCGTGATCACGCATCCGCGCAATCCGATCAGCAACATCAGCCTGGCCCAGCTGCGCCAGATCTATCTTGGGCGCCTCAAGAACTGGCAGGAACTCGGCGGTGCCAATGCACCGATCAATCTTTATTCGATCGCCGCGCCGCTGGATGGTGTCGAGTTCAGCTTTCGTCAACTTTTGTACAAACGCGGCGAGCAACGCGTCTCAGCGCCACGGCTGTACCTCAACACGGCCAAACTGGAAGAGGCGATCGCGATTGATCCAAACGGACTCGGCCTGACCACGCTATCAAGCGTCTACGCCAACAAGGGCATCAAGATGCTCAACGTAGAGGCCAGCACAGCCACCTCGCAGAGCATCGCGGATGGCAGCTACCCTTTGTTCATGACGCTGTATGTCGTGCAGCGCGCTGACTCTCCAAACCATGCGGCGATCGAGGACTTCGGGCGCTTCCTGAGCTCGGCCTCGGCATTGCAGGCGATGCGCAAGCATCAACTGGTTCCGTTCGCCGAGGCCGGTGATGTCTATAGTCGCGACGATGTGCGCCTCGCCCTCATCGATTCGGCGATTGTCTCGGTGACGCCCGCCGATGTCGCCGCAATGCCGCGCAAGCGTGGCGAACGCCCCGCACAATCGGCGCCACGCGCAACCTTGCAGGAGCGCATCAGCATCGCCCCAAGTGCACCATTGACTGAAGAGGCTCGCAAGAATCTCGCTCGCGCCGAGGCTGCAAAAGCCAAGGCAGCTGAAGATGCGCAGCCACCGTCCAAGCCCAAACCGCACTGAGCCCAAGCCAAATTCATGGAAATCCGCGCGATCTCGCTCGATCTGGATGACACGCTTTGGCCGATCCGCCCAGTTATTGATCGCATCGAGAAATCCGTTGACGAGTGGTTGCGTGCGAACTGTCCCGAGGTGGCGGACGCGTGGCCGATCGAATCTTTGCGCACGCTGCGCGACGAAGTGGCGGCCGAGCATCCCGAACTTGCGCATGATTTCGGCGCGCAGCGGCGGCTGACCCTGCGTCGCGCGTTTGCGCCGTTCAAGTTGGGCGAAGACTGGGTTGATCGGACCTACGCGGTTTACGTTCGCGTACGCAACGAAATTGAATGCTATGCCGATACCGAAGCAGCACTCGCTCGCATGGCCGCCCGTTTCCCGTTGATCGGCATCAGCAATGGCACGGCTGAGTTGGAGCGCATTGGATTGCACGGGCATTTCCAGTTCAGCATTCTCGCCGGTGAGGTCGGCGTGGCGAAACCGGATGCCGGTATTTTCAAGCATGCTTGCGCGCGACTCGGGATTGATCCCCGGCACGTGCTGCACGTCGGCGATGACCCACTCGCTGATGTGGTTGGCGCACGCGATGCGGGCATGCGCACGGTCTGGCTCAATCGCCAGGGTGCAATCTGGCGACACGATATCAGGCCAGATCTCGAAATGGCCGACCTTGGCATCTTGGCCGCCTGGCTTGATGAGCACGCCACGACTTGCCCTTCCACAATTACCTGACGAGGTTTCGCCATGGATGCATGGATCAGCGCTGCCCAAGCTGCCACACCAACGCCCCTGATCGCGACCGATACGAAAGGCTTCGACACCGTCATCACGGCACTCGGAGAAGATGCGCGCCGCTGGTGTCTCGCCAATGATTTCAGCGGTGAGAATGGACGATTCCTAGGCCTGCCCGCTGGCGGCGACAAGGGCGCGGTCATGCTGGTCGGCTGCAATGCGAACGGCGGCGTGTTTGCGCTGTCGTCGCTGCCGCGACGGTTGCCTGCTGGCGACTACGTAGTCGATCCGCGCGGGCTCGCGCTTGATCCGGCTCAATCCGCCTTGGGCTGGGCGCTCGGCGCCTATTGCTTTACGCGCTATCGCAAAGCAAATCGCGAGGCGGCACGCCTGATCGTCGACGATGCAATACGCGCGCAGGTGTCGAGTCTTGCCGATGCCGCCAACCTCGTCCGCGACCTGATCAATACACCAACGCAGGACATGGGACCCGCCGATCTGGCCGCAGCGGTCAGCGATCTGGCCAGAGACCATGATTGCGAGTATCGCGAATGGGTCGGTGATGATCTGCTTCGCGACAATTTCCCGACCATCCACGCCGTAGGCCGAGCGGCAACGGCATCGCGCGCGCCACGGCTGGCCATGCTTTCGCATGGTGCCGTCGATACGCCGCATGTGGTTCTGGTCGGCAAAGGTGTGTGCTTCGATACCGGCGGACTTGATCTCAAGACGGCCGACGGCATGCGCTGGATGAAGAAAGACATGGGCGGCGCGGCGCACGCGATCGGCCTGGCCAAGCTGATCCTTGATGCCAAGTTGCCGATTCGACTGACCCTGCTGATCCCTGCCGTCGAGAATGCCGTATCGGGCGATGCGTTTCGTCCGGGCGAGGTCATCCGGACGCGCGGAAATCTCAGTGTCGAAATCGACAACACCGATGCCGAGGGACGTCTGGTGCTCTGTGATGCACTGGCCTATGCCGGCGAAATGAAGCCCGACCTGATTCTGGATTTCGCCACGCTGACCGGCGCGGCACGCGTTGCCCTTGGCGCCGACTTGCCGGCGTTGTTCTGCAACCGCGACGAAATTGCCAACGCCTTGCTCGAATCAGGCACACAAACCCAGGATCCTCTCTGGCGCATGCCGCTGTGGCGGCCATACCTGACAATGCTCGATTCCTACATCGCCGATTTGGCCAACTCAGGAACGTCGCGTCATGCCGGCGCGATCAGCGCGGCCTTGTTCCTCGAACGCTTCGTCCCCGACGAAACACCGTGGTGCCATCTGGACGTCTATTCGTGGAACGATTCGGATCGGCCCGGTCGACCGCGTGGCGGCGAGGCGCAAGGTCTGCGCGCCTATCTGGCATTCCTCAAGCAGCGCTATGGCTGAGGAGCCGGGAATCGAGATTCGGGATTGGGGACTCGGTGGACGGAGTGTTGTGGGAAGCGGGGGGGGGGGGGGGGGGGGGGGTTGGGTTGGATGAAGGGACAAAAGACAACGGGCGAGGCACGCGGGCCACCCCACCACAACCCACAAAGCACCCCACCCCCACAAAACCAAACCGCCCCGCAA
>JBBQTY010000005.1:0-43893 GCA_038234445.1 Lysobacterales bacterium | reverse complement strand
GTGCGCGCATAGCGCAGCATCGCACCGGCGAGCACATCTTTTGCTTCCGCATGCGTCGGCACACCGAACCCGGGGACGTCGATGCCGATGATGCGCACGCCGTCGATCTCTTTGGGCAGCAACTGCAGCGGTACACCGCTGGCCGTCGGCACGCAAAGGTTGATGATCACGATCGCGTCGTAAAGCAGCGGGTCGGCCAGCTTGTGAACCGATTCGCGGATATCTTCGAACAGCTTTCCGGTAACCAGGGATTCGGAATTGAACGGTACATAGCCGACCGTTCTGCGCGCGCCATAAAAATGCGATGTGAAGGTCAGGCCATAGACACAGCATGCAGAGCCACTGAGCACGGTCGCCGTGCGACGCATGCGCAAGCCGACCCGCAACGCACCAAACGCCGGGCACATCGACTGGGGCTGGTCGTGCGGGCCTTTCGGGTAATCCTTCGCGTATTGATCGAGAGTCTCGCTCTTGCCCGCCGCCTTTGCCGCCTCGAGCATCACGTCCTTGCCCGAGTGGCAACCGAGACCATCCAGCTTTGCAGCTTCAGGTTTGACGAGGGTGATGGCGATCGATTCGGACATGGCTAATTCTGATCAGACAGTCTCGTAAACGACTTCGAGCGATGGCTTGTGCACCTCGGTCTTGCCGCACATGTCGAATTCGGTCGCCGGATCGAGCACGACGTTGCGGCCCACCACATCGGCAGAGAAAAGCCCAAGCAGTTGATCCTGCGTCATAGGTGTTGGCCGCACCGGCGGCGCTTCGCCGACGTTGGTTGCGAGCGTCTCGAACAACGACGCCCATTGACTCCCCGGCGTGCCGATAATTTCGTACTTGGCACTCTTGCGACGAATGTCGTCGTCTGCCGGAATGGCGGCGAGAATGGGAATACCCACGTGCTCCGCAAAAGCCGCCGCTTCGCCCGTGCCGTCATCCTTGTTGATGACGATGCCGGCCACGCCGACGTTTCCGCCGAGCTTGCGAAAATACTCGACCGCCGAACAGACATTGTTTGCGACATACAGTGACTGCAGATCATTGCTGCCGACCACGATCACCTTCTGGCACATGTCACGCGCAATCGGCAGGCCGAAGCCGCCGCACACAACATCGCCGAGAAAATCGAGTAGCACGTAATCGAAGCCCCACTCGTGAAAGCCGAGTTTCTCGAGAGTCTCGAAACCGTGGATGATGCCGCGACCGCCGCAACCGCGACCGACCTCAGGCCCACCAAGCTCCATCGCAAACACACCATCTCGTTTGAAGCAGACATCGCCGATTTTTACCTGCTCACCGGCGAGTTTTTTCTTCGATGAGGTCTCGATGATGGTCGGGCATGCGCGTCCGCCGAACAGCAAGGACGTCGTATCACTCTTTGGATCGCATCCTATCAGCAGAACTTTCTTGCCCTGCTGGGCCATCATGTAGCTGAGGTTGGCCAACGTAAAGCTCTTGCCTATGCCACCTTTTCCATAGATCGCAATGATCTGCGTTTCCTTGGTCACTGGGCCGGTCGATACCGGATCAGGCGGCAACGCAGCCTCGGCACGCAGGTGATCATTGATCAAGTGCAGTGGAATGGCCGCGCGAACTGCGCCTTCGCCGGAACCGATCATGTGTGTTCTCTCCAATCGAGGATCATCTTCAGGCAGGTGGAATCGCCAAATGCCGTGCGGTAAGCCGAATCTGCGTCGATCGCATCCTTGCGATGCGTGATCAAGCCATCGAGAGAAACGCGCCCGGACTCGGCGAGGGATTTAACGGCCAGCAGGTCTGATTCGACCCATTGTGCGGCTACGCGAATGCGCGCCTCGCGCATGAAAGCGGGCGGAAAAGAAAATGACAGCGGGGCGCTGTAAAACCCTGCCAGCACGATTTCACCACCAGGTGCGATATGTGAAATCAGCGTATCAAGCAGCGAACCGTCGCCGCTGACATCGCAGATCGATCGGTAGTTGCGGTGCGTATCCGTCGCCGGATCGATGACTTCATAGCCATCGCTGCCAGAGGTACGGTCAGGATTTTTTTCCCACACGGTGGGCGGCGCACCGCCGGTTGCAATGGTCAGTCGCGCAAGCAGCCGCCCGAGCACGCCGTGGCCGACGATCAAATCCGGGTGGCGAATTTCCTGTCCGGGCGCAATGGCGTGATACGCCGTTGCCGCCAGCGCCAGAAGTACCGCTTTCTCGCCAAGGTGTTCTGCAACCGGTACGACGCGCGCGCCGGCCACAACGAGACTTGCCGCTGCGCCGCCAAACAACCCGCGCACAGGGCCGAAACACTTCGCGCCGGGTACAAACACGATATCGCCGACGCGCCCGCCAGAGCGCGTTCCAGCCTCACAGATGCGACCGACCGACTCATAGCCGGGTACGAGGGGATAGCCCATGCCAGGAAACATCGGCATATCGCCGGTCCAGAGCAAGCGTTCGGTACCGGTGCTGATTCCACTCCAGTGAATATCCACGACGACGTCTTCATCGCCTGGCGGCGACAGATCGAGCCGCTCAAGCGCGAGCTTGAGTGGCTGCTCGAAAACTACCGCTGTCGTGTTAATCAGGCTCTCCCAATCACTGGTGCAGGCCTATCCAAGGCTGTATGAAGGACGTATGAATCATCGAGTGTTAGTTTAGAGTGACTATTCAAAGTGTCAAGCAAATATTACGCTCACCTATCCTCCTGTTTTTACAGCAGATTTGACCTTCGCGACGATCACTCTGGTCTGGATTGGCAATCGTGTCGCTAGCTGGCGTCCGCCGTCGAAACCACATTCCAGCAACAGCTCACGGAGTCGCTCCGCGGTGCGCGCGCGTCCGCTGCCCATCGCCAGAAGATAGAAGCCAAAATAGGCGTCGCCCATCGCCTCCGCGCCGGGCGTGTCTGCCATCGGCTCGGCGACAAGCAACACGCCATCTGGCGGCAGCGCGCTTCGCACCGCGCGGAGAATCTTGCGCACAACCTCATCGTCGTGATCGTGCAGCACGCGCACTAGAGAAACGATGTCGGCGCCGGTTGGCAGCGCATCGACAAGGAAACTACCGCCATAGGTGCTGGCGCGACCTGCGAACGCCGCAAGTTTGATACGGGCACGATTGGCGACCGCAGGAAGATCGAACAGCATCAGTCGAATTGCGGGCACTCGTGTTGCAACGGCGGCAAGAAAGCCACCCTCACCACCGCCAACATCGAGCAGACAGCGGTGATTCGTCATTGGATAGGCATCGAGCACTTCATCGGCGACCAACGGCTGCGAGGCCGTCATCAATGCGCTGTAATCCGCCACCCGCTCCGACTGCAATTGCGCGGGATCGCTGGTCACTGCATATGACCAGTACTGTGCCAGTTCGCCTTGCCCTCCGCCCTTGCGCAGCATGTCGACCGGATCGCGTAAATCGTTATATAGCAATGCATGGTGTTCGATCATCGACAGCACCGGCGCGTTGCCGACGAGGGTCGCGCCGAGCGTGCCGAGCGCGTAACGTTCACGCCCCCTGCGCACCAGCAATTGCAATGACACTGCGGCGTCCAGCAAGCGGATCGCGGATTCCCGGCTGAGTGCGAGACGCTGCGTGAGTACGTCGACGGTCTGCGGACCCTCGGCAAGAATCTCGAACACGCGCAAGCGCACGCAGGCAAGCAGCACCTGTGAATAGACAAAGCCCGCGCAGAGATCGAACAGGGCGCGTGCCCTGCGTCGCGCGATCGGTCGCGTCAGTGGAAAAGCAGCCGCCCAACGACGGAAGCGCGCGCTGGCGAGCATCCCATCCAGGCGCATATGAATTCGGTCGATCCAGCCAAGAGTGGTTTTCACGTGGCGCTGATAACGCTGCGCGAATGCTTCGCGGACGTGATCTGATTAGGCAGCCTGCCGCATGTCCCGCGGCAAAAGACTATTCGCCTGGGCAAGAATGGTGACACGCAGCGCGTCCGACCCGACGCAGGCCGGGATCGATTCAGTGGCTTCGATCACGAGCTTTTTCAGCAAGCCGATAGCACCTGACAATCCAAAGGTGGCCACCGCGCTCGGACGACCCAATTCGACATCACGCCCAACCGGTTTTCCGATTTCTGAAGCATTGCCGACCACATCGAGGACATCGTCGGCAACCTGATACGCCTCGCCGATGCGCAGACCAAGCAGGCGCCATGCCTCCGCGTCTTTCCAGCCGGCGGCGACTGCCCCCGCCATCGTTGCCGCCGCAAACAACGATCCGGTTTTGGCTTGTTGATATTCAGCGAGCGATGCCTTGGGTTCGCATTCCCAGGCCTGTCCAGCAACGATACCACCGGCGTGTCCGACCGAGCGCGCGATGATTCCGACCAGTGAAGGCAGGCGTTCCGGCGCCACATGGCACCGAGAAGCGAGCCATTCAAAAGCGAGCACGATCATGGCATCGCCGGTCAAAACCGCGAGGCGTTCATCGAATGCACGATGCAACGAAGGCTTGCCGCGACGGGTCACGGCATCGTCAAAACAGGGCAGGTCATCGTGCACGAGCGAAGCGCAATGCAGCAGCTCGATCGAGGCGGCGGCAGCATCTACAACTCCGGGATGGTCTTCGCCGCAGGCGCGCGCCACAGCGAGACACAACTTGGGCCTCACGCGCGCACCACCGGGAAATACGGCATATCGAATTGCGGCTGCCAAAAGCGGTGGACACCCTGTCGACTCAACGGGCCCGATCGCCTCAATCAAAGCTTGCTCGATTCGGGGTTCGGAGCTCATGGAGTGATCTCTCTTGTGGTCGAACCGCTTGTCATTCTCAATTGTCTGGCTATTGTGTACTAACTTATAGACACTGCCCAACTCTAGACATTGTGCACGGCTTCGTCAACGAGATCGTGCCGGGATAGCGCTGCAATATGTCCGCAAGAAGCGTAGTCGTGATCGGGGCAGGTATCGGCGGGCTGGTCGCTGCGTTGGAGCTCGCTGCGCAGGGTTTGCAGGTCACGCTGCTGGAACGCGCGGCACAACCGGGTGGGAAACTGCGCGAGGTGGAGGTGGACGGCGTTGGCTTCGATGCCGGCCCGACTGTCTTCACGATGCGCTGGGTATTTGATGAAATCTTCGCTGCGGCCGGCCTTTGCTTCACCGATCATGTGCAACTCGAGCGTGCGACAACGCTGGCGCGACACGCATGGATTGGTGGCGCCCGTCTGGATCTGTTCGCCGATCTTGATCAGTCGGCCGACGCGATCGCTGCGTTCGCGGGACCCGCGGAGTCCCGCCGTTATCTGGAATTTGCAGCGCGCGCCAGACGCATCTACACGACGCTTGAAGGACCTTTCATCCGATCGCCCTGCGCAAATCCGCTGGCGTTGATGCGCGCGGTCGGCGCGCGTCGATTGGGCGATCTGTTGCGGATCACGCCGTTTGCAAGTTTATGGCGTGCGCTCGGTGGACATTTCAAGGATCCGCGATTGCGGCAATTGTTTGGCCGCTATGCAACCTATTGTGGATCCTCACCGTTCGAGGCACCGGCCACGCTGATGCTGGTCGCGCATGTGGAACAAGAGGGAGTGTGGTTCATCCGCGGCGGCATGCACCGTCTCGCACAAGCGCTTTTCAAAGCGGCAAGTGCGCATGGAGCGCACTTTCGCTTTGATGCGGAAGTCGTCGAGATCACAACGCGGCACGGACGTTCCAGCGGAGTAACGCTCCGCAACGGAGAACACATCGAAGCCGATGCCGTCGTTGTCAACGCCGACAGCGCAGCGCTTGCGACCGGCTTGTTTGGAAAAGAAGCCGCGCACGCCGCTCCCGCGCGAAGCACAAGGCGTTCGCTCTCGGCGATGACCTGGATGATGCGCGCCGAGACTGAAGGTTTCGAACTTCATCGCCACAACGTCTTTTTCTCTTCGGATTACGCGCGTGAATTCTCGGATATCTTCAAACGCGGTCAGGTGCCGACGGAGCCAACGGTCTACGTTTGCGCACAGGACCGCGGCGAGCACGATGCGCGCGCGCCCGAGAGCGCTGAGCGTTTGCTTTGTCTGATCAACGCGCCGGCCAATGGTGACCATCACTCCTACGACAGTTCGGAGACACGCTCATGCGAATCGCGCAGCCTAAGCTTGATGCAGCAATGCGGCCTGCACATTCGGCAGACTCCAGAGTGGACCAGGGTGACGACGCCGACGGACTTCAATCGGCTGTTTCCGGCGACCGGGGGAGCCCTCTATGGCCCGGCTTCACACGGTTGGAAAGCATCGTTCAACCGGTGGGGCTCGAGGTGTCGCATGTCGGGACTGTATTTGGCGGGGGGCAGCGTTCATCCGGGTCCTGGAGTACCGATGGCGGCACTGTCGGGGCGTCTGGCAGCGGCGAGTCTTATCGAGGACCTGGCTTCGATCGCCGTGTACCCGCGAATGGCTATGCCTGGTGGTACGTCGACGCGCTGAGCGATGATGGCCAGCACGGCATCACCCTGATCGCCTTCATCGGCAGTGTATTTTCGCCTTACTACGCGCATGCGCGTCGCTGCGGAAATGCCGATCCGCTCAACCATTGCGCAATCAACGTGGCCTTGTACGGGCCGCGCGGCAAGCGCTGGGCAATGACGGAGCGTGGTTGCAAAGCGCTGTCCAGACAAGCATCAACGCTCGCCATCGGACCCAGTGCAGTGCGCTGGGACGGCAATGCGCTGGTTTTTCAGATTGACGAAATCACTTTTCCGCTGCCTTCGCGACTTCGCGGGCAGATCCGGCTGATTCCGCATGCGCTCGTGCAACACATTGCGACGCTCGATACGGCTGGAATGCACCATTGGCAGCCGGTCGCGCCATCGGCGCATGTGGATGTGCAGCTCGACTCTCCGGATTTGCGCTGGTCTGGCGAAGGTTATTGGGATTCCAATTTTGGCGATGAGCCACTCGAAAAAGGCATCCGACATTGGCATTGGTCACGCGCCAAAGTTCAGAATGATACCGCGGTTATCTACGATGTAACCGAGCGCAATGGCCGCAAAAAGACATTGGCGACCCGATTCGGGCGCAGCGGAAAAACAAGCGAGTTCGAAGCGCCGGCCTACGTGCAACTCCCGGCGTCCGGGTGGCGCATCAAGAGAGCAACACGATCGGAAGATGGCGCCGCATCGATCGTACGCACGATGGAAGACACGCCGTTCTATGCGCGCTCAGTTACCTCATCGCGACTTTTCGGAGAAACAACGACATCGATGCATGAGAGTCTCGATCTCGATCGTTTCCGCTCGCGCATCGTGCAACTGATGTTGCCTTTTCGAATGCCGAGACGACGTCGATAGCGCGTCGATCACAGCTTCTCGGATTCTTCATTTGTTTCTTTCGTCTGCTCCTGGTCGCGGCGCTGTGACCGCTTGACCGAGACAAGTTGCCAGATCAGCAGTGCGAGCACGCTGCCAAACACCAGTGACAATTCGAGAATGCCGGCATTACTGGTTTGCATCGTGTCCTGGTCTCACGGATTCAAGCGGCGTGGTCGAAACGAAACGGCAAAAAAATCAGGAAGCGGTGAAATTTTTCGCGGTGTCAGATCGTGGTCGCGCGCGCTCACGTCGCTCCATGCGTTCAAACAAATCGATCAGCCAGAGCGCCTGCGAGCGCATATGCCACCACGACAATGCAGACGTGTGGCTACCCGGTCTTGCATGGGCAGGCGGCACCGACGCGGTGACGGCCTCGACCAGATAGCGCGTCGCTGCAAGCGGCGCGGTTGCGACGCTGGTCGCGGACGCCGCCGTTTGCCAATAGGATTTGAGCAGCAGCCAGAGCTTGCGTTGGGTTGGCACCACGGCACGACCCGATACCGAGTCGTAGCTCATACTCTTCAGCACGCGACCAATGTCGGCGTAAATGAATCGCGCCGCATTGATGCCAGGCCGGCACTCCGCTGGAAGCTGCGCGACGCCGGATTCAACGCGCGCATAAAGAACGTCAGCCCTGCTCAGCAAATTGCTGATGATCATGCGTAGCTCATCGTTGAACTGTGGATTGGCCAACCAGCGGTCTGCCTCGATGCCCTTGTCATGCAGCCACTCGAGCGGCAGATAGATGCGACCCGCACGCGCATCTTCACCGACGTCACGCGCAATGTTGGTCAGCTGCATGGCCACGCCAAGATCACAGGCGCGCGCGATCGCTGCGGGCGAGCGAACGCCCATGAGCACGGCCATCATTGCGCCGATGCTGCCGGCAACACGCGCCGCATACGCTTCGAGGTCTTCAATAGTCGCGTAACGTCGACCCTGCGCGTCCCACTCGAATCCTTCGATAAGCGCGTCAAGCAGGGTACGTGGCAGGGCATGCCGGGCGACCACATCGGCGAGCGCGCGATCGGTAGGCAACGCTCGCGGCGTGCCGGCGTAAATATGATCGAGCCGATGGCGCAGCTGCGCGACCGCCGCATTCCCACCGTCGTGAAGGTCGACGGCATCATCGGCATCACGACAGAACGCGTAAAGAATCGTGGCGGCATCGCGAACTGAAGTCGGCAACAACCGGGACGCGGCTGCAAACGATTTGGAGCCCGCCTTCAGCGCCTTCCGGCAGGCACCGAGGTCAGCGGTTGTGCCGATCGGCTCAGGCGAGGGTTGAAGCATGGGGCACCACTGTGTCGAGAATGCGCGCCGAAGACAGCACACCAGGAAGTCCGGCGCCGGGATGTGTACCGGCACCGACCAGATAGAGATTCTTCACGTCTTCGCTGCGATTGTGTGGCCGGAACCATGCACTCTGCCGCAGCACGGGTTCGAGGCCGAACGCTGCGCCCCGATAGGAATTGAGGCGGTCCTGGAAATCCTGTGGCGTGAGCAGGCGCGACGTGACGATCTGGTTTTCCAGATCCGGCAATACGGTCTGGCTCAGACTCTCGCACAACGATTGACGATAGCGCTCCGCGACCTCGCTCCATTGCGTGCCGCTACCAAGGTTCGGCACCGGCGACAGCACGTAGAAGGCATCGCATCCCGCGGGTGCGAGCGAGGTGTCTGTCGCGGTCGGGCGATGCAGGTAGAGGCTGAAGTCCTTGGCCAGCACTTTGCGCTCAAAGATATCCTGCAGCAGCGCCTTGTATCTCGGACCAAGCAGAAGACTGTGGTGGGGAACGTCTGGATATTGACGACGCGTGCCGAAATACCAGACAAAAAGACCCATCGAGTAGCGTGATTTCTCAATCTTGCGATTCGTCCATCGACGCCGCGCTTCAGGCGGCACCAGATGACGATAGGTCCAGGCGGAATCGGCATTGGATACGACGACATCAGCCTCCAGTTCGTCGCCCGATACCAGGCGCACGCCGGTGGCGATTCCGTCGCTTACAACAATCTGCTCCACTTCCTGATTGCACTTTACGAGGCCGCCCTGACCTTCGATCAGCCCGACCATGCCACGCACCAGTTCGCCCGTGCCGCCCATCGCGAAATGCACGCCCCAGCGGCGCTCAAGAAAGGCAATCAGGCAATAGATAGATGTGGCCGAAAACGGATTGCCGCCGACTAGCAGCGGATGAAAACTCAATGCAACGCGAAGGCGGGAATCCTTCACATGGCTCGAGACCAGGCCGTAAACGGTGCGGTAACTGCGCAGGCGCAGCATTTCCGGCATGATCTTGAGCATGTCGCCGACGGAGTCGAACGGAACGTGGCCGAGCTTTTCAAAGCCGACCCGGAATATCTCCTCGCTCGCCTCCATGTAGCGCTCGTATCCAGCCACATCGGCTGGCGAGAGCCGGGCGACCTCGGCCCGCATTGCCTCAGCATCGCCACTGTAATCGAAGGTTTCACCGTCATCGAAGCGGATGCGGTAGAACGGGGTCACCGCTCGCAGCTCGACATCGTCTTCGAGGCGCTTGCCGCACAACGCCCAAAGATCCTCGAACAGAAACGGCGCGGTGACGATGGTCGGTCCGGCATCGAAGGTAAATCCGTCCTGTCGATACACGTAGGCGCGGCCACCGGGCGCATCAAGCTTTTCGAGCACCGTTACTTTGTACCCGCGGGCTCCGAGGCGGATCGCCGCCGCGAGACCACCAAAGCCGCTGCCGATGACAATCGCGTGCGGAATAGCCCCGGATCTGGAACCCACGCGATGACCCACCGGGCTGGGAATTGTCAACATCATGTGACAATATAGAAGTCGGATATTTCTGACAAGCATGCAGCGCAACGCATTGGCAGCCGAGGATTCGCAGCTCCAAAGACCTTTTCGGGAAAGAGATTGCCAGATGAGCGACAGGGTTGTGTCTTTCCATGATGAGCAGCTGATTCTGGTCGATGAGAACGACCACGAGGTCGGCTATCTGTCCAAAGACGAGACCCATCGAGGACCCGGACGTTTGCACCGCGCCTTCTCGTTGTTCATCTTTGATGAGCGCGGTCGTTTGCTGATCCAACGGCGCGCATCCTCCAAACGGCTGTGGCCCGACTATTGGTCGAATACCTGCTGCAGCCATCCACGCAGGGGCGAGGACATGGCTGACGCCATCCATCGTCGTCTCGACGAGGAGCTTCACCTGCGCTGCCAACTTAACTTCCTGTACAAATTTCATTATCAAGCGCAGTTCGACGCTGAAGGCGCCGAGAACGAGTTGTGCTCGGTGTACTCGGGCCAATGCGGTGATCAGCCAGAGATCAATCGCAATGAAATTTCGGATTTGCGCTACATCGAACCCGAGGCACTGGATCGAGAGATGATTGCCTCGCCGGCCGTGTTCACGCCATGGTTCAAGATGGAATGGGCACAAATCCGCAGCAGCAATATTTGCGCGGCCTAGTTCTCCTGTTCAACACGAAAGGACTGGACATTGCGCATCAGTGAAGCGCTCCATCTCCGTCAAGGCGAACTTCAGCAATCCTATTCCCTAACGTCATCGCGAACCTTCCTGCGCGCTCGACGTGTCACAAACAACACGACGAGCATCATCAGCGGGATCGCACTGCCGACGATGAAGTCAGGCTCGATCGCAAACCCCCGGCTCTTGAACGCCTTGGCAACATAACCGACCAGGCCGGCCGCGTAGTAGACGATCGCTGCCACCGACAGACCCTCGATCGTTTCCTGTAGTCGGAGCTGTGCTTTTGCGCGGCGGTCCATTGAGCCCAGCAAGGCCTGATTTTGGCGTTCGCGGGCGATATCGACGCGTGTTGAAAGCAGCGCGCTGGCGCGAGCCACGCGTTCGGATGCGCCGTGCAATCGCTGCGACACGGTCGCGCATGTCGCCACCGCAGGTGTGAAACGCCGCGCCATGAATTCGCCCATCGGTTGAATGCCCGGCAATCTTCGTTCGCGCAACTCTTCGATGCGCGTATGCACCAGCTCGGCGTAGGCGGCGCATGCACCGAAACGAAACTGGCTGGTTGCCAGGCCGCTTTCCACTTCTGCCGCCAGGTGGGTGACTTTTTGCAGCAAGGCTTCGTCGTCTCCGCTGCCGCTCGCAAGTTCGGCCGTAAGCGCAGACAAGGCCACTTCGATCTCCACCATGTGAGTGGATTGCCGGCGCGCGATCGGAAGTGCAAGCAGCGCCATCATTCGATACGCTTCGATCTCGAACAGGCGCTGCATCATCCTGCCGGCTTGACGTGGCGTGAATCCATTGTCGATGAGCAGGAAGCGTGAAAAGCCGTCCGGGTGTATCTGGAAATCGCTGTAGGCCTCTCCGGTGCCGCCGCCCACATCGCCTCCGATCACCTGGTTTTCGCCGAAATGCCGAGCCAGAAATGCCGAGTCGACCTTCATTGAAGGATTGGAAATTATTTTTGCGTGCGCCGCTATCAGTGCATGGCCCGGAATCTCCGCCAGCCAGCCCGCCGGAAGCACACAGGTGGGTGGCTCACTGAAAGGCTCGGAACTGATACCTGCGGCGACGAATGTATATCCGGAGAATTCTCCGTGGCGCTCCCACTTTATCCTCAGCGGACCCATCAGGGCGCTGAAATGAGTGGCGCCAGGCTTGGGCGAGTCAACTGAAAACCGATTGCAAAGATCGGTCAAATGCAACAGTTCACGATCACGATCGCCATGCTCGATCAACATCGCGACATAGGTTGCTCGACACGGCGTATCGAGCGCTTCCGATGGCCGCGCGTGAATCTCGTTTGCGAGCGCAAGGCGCAGCGGATGCTCGGGCGCAAGCATTGGCGGGACTTGGGTCATGACGGCGGCTTCCGATGGGCAGCGGGAAAATAAAATCCATTCTTGACGAAACTGACAAAAGGTCGACGTTCGTGATTGGACGCCTACGCAGATTCTCCAGAAACAGACAGAGCATACTTGCGCACGAACTGCAGGCTCACCGGATTGACGATCATAGTGCCAACATCCCCTGTCTAGCCACTGGTGCACGGTTTGTTTGAGCGAGCGTCTTCAAGCTGATCAGCGCACGCGGATAAGTTGCTCGGCCTCACGGCCCATGTTGATTCGCTCGGGCTTGGTTCAAAGCGCTTTTGCAGCAGCAATTTGTCCAAGCGGCGAGCAATTCGGCAGAACGCGGTGCCATGGCGGCTGGCAAAAATCCAGCGACACGTCTGCTAGAGAGTGGTCGCAATGAGAGCAACTCAACTTCGCGCCGAGGGGAGCGAGTTTTTTATTGCGCTCGAAAAAGTGGCCGCATCTGCATAGGGCAGCAGCAGGTAGCGGGCATTCATCTCCGTGGCCAGTTGTGCGGCTTGTGGCTGCGCACGTGCCGAGGTATCGATGAGCAAGGTGGAGAGCAACGCGCCACGAAGCCTTCGTGAAGCAGACAGCGCATCGGCGTGGCCGCGCTCGCGACCGCCGCTGCCATCAAGCGCCACGTTTGCTTGTCCATCGGTCAGCAGCACAAGGATCGGGGTCTGGCCCGCGCGCCGCACTTGCTCGGCAAGCGCGATGCCTGCGTCAATTGCAGTCGCAAGCGGAGTGCCCGAACCGCCGGGCATTCCGGCAAGGTCACGCTTGGCACGAACCAGCGATCGCGTCGGTGGCAACAAGAGTTCGGCGGTATGTCCGCGGAAAGCGATTACCGCGACTTGATCGCGTCGCACGTAGCAGTCCGCGAGCAGAAGTTCGACCGTACCTTTCGCCTCTGCGAGCCGGTTCAACGCGGAAGAGCCCGATGCATCGATGATGAAAATCGTGGTCGTCTGCGTGCGCTGTTTGTAGCGCGTGACATGAAAATCCTCGCGCCGGATTTCGATAGGCCTGGCGTCGCGCCCGCTCGAAGCCGCGCGGCGCACAGGTTGCCACGGCGCCGCGGCGCGCAACGTCTCGATCAGATTCAGACGCACACCCGCGCGAGGCTCGCCGCGACGCACGCCGGCCGGACGTCCTCGCAGCAAGGACTGCCGCAGTGCGCCGGCGCGGCCATCCGATCGCGCTCGCGATTCACGACTTTTTTCGATGCGAAGCTGTGCGAGCAATCCCTTCGGGATGGCCGCCAGTGCCGCAGCAAGGATCATGTCCTCCGGCAAATCGTCTGTGCCTTCAGCCGGATCGTCATTCGATTTCTCTTCGTCCTGCGGCTTCTCGACCAGCGGATCTGGACGCTCAGGATCTTGCTCCGTTTCCTTCTCGGAAGGTTCGTCACTCGATTGAATTTCCGGCAGCTGAGTCGCCCGAGTAGCCAGCACCAGGCGCGCTGCCGTGGCCGCATCGTTCTCGTCCACCCGCGACCTGCCGCCGATTGCGGCAAGCACGCAGGCCACGCGCAGCGCCATGATCGACGCGCGGATCGAGGCGATGCCGAGCTTCATCGCGGTGGCGCAGAGTGCCTCACGGATTTCGGCGTCCACGTCAACCGACGGCAGTCGCAGACGGACTTCAGCGGTGGTTCGCGCAGACATCGGCGTGATGGCTGCTTGCGGTACACGTAGCCCGGAAAAATCCAGCAGAAACGCCAAACGATCCAGCAGTTCCCCGCGCGCGCACTCCTCGTCGGAAATTCCCTCGTCCAGCGCAATTACGCCAAAGTGAGTCGCTGCGCGAAATGCAAGGCCGTTGCTCTCCACGACGATCTCGCCAGTGTCGAGCGCCGCCGTGATGTGGGCCAGCGTGGATTGGGTGAAGCGCTCGGCCATCGGCAGCACCACGAATCCGCCATCCGACTCCGCCAATAAACCGCGTTGCGCAACCGGTCGTCCTGCACTCAGGGTTGCCGTCAAGTCCAGACCACCGAGCAGGCGATCGGTGGCAATGTGCAGCGGCACCCGTCGGAACGGCGCATCTACCGGCAAGGTAGCGCGCAGCAAGGCGAGCCAGCTGTCACGCGCCGCGCCGTGACCGGCGCGAAGACACACGCCGCCGAGTCGAACCGGATCGATCGCGATCAAGCTCGCGATCAGCGCGGCATCGGCCCAACGCGACTCGCCCTGGCTATCGTCCACGAACGTGATCAGGCCCCGAACAGTTGCACGAGTGCGCGTTCGACACGGGCGCTGGATCCCGCATCATCGAGTGGATCGCGGCGCATGCGATGGCGCAATGCCGATGGTGCGACGCGGCGCAAATGCTTGTCCGAAACAACGTGCTCGCGATCGAGACTGGCGAGTACGCGCGCAGCGCGAATCAGGGTCAGTTCACCACGTAATCCGTCTGTGCCCAGACTCATGCACAGTTGCGCGGCGCGCTCTATTGCAGCATCAGGTACCTCGATGGCCGACAGCTGAGCGCGCGCCATGGTGATGCGACGGCGCACGCGATCGTCCTCTTTTTTCCAGTGCGCCACAAAAGCTGCACGATCACGTTCAAAGTCATCGCGACGGCGGACCACTTCGACGCGCGACGACAGATCCGTCGGCGTCTTCACTTCGACCGAAAGTCCGAAACGATCAAGCAATTGCGGACGCAGCTCGCCCTCTTCCGGATTGCCACTGCCGATAAGGACGAAGCGTGCGGGATGGCGCACGGACAAACCCTCGCGTTCGACCAGATTCTCGCCAGAGGCAGCAACATCAATAAGCAGATCGACCAGATGATCCTCGAGCAGGTTCACCTCATCCACATAAAGGAAGCCGCGGTGCGCGCGCGCCAGCAGGCCTGGCTCGAACGCCTTGATGCCCTGTGACAGCGCACGTTCGAAATCGAGTGCGCCAACAACGCGATCCTCGGTGGCTCCGAGCGGCAAATCAACCACCGGCACGGCAACACGATGCGACTTGAGCGCGACCGAGGCAGCTCGCGCACGGCAATCCTCACACCAATTGTCGGTGGCTTTCGGATCGCAGTGATACACGCAACCGACCACCGCATCCATCGGCGGCAACAGCGCCGCAAGCGCGCGTACCGCGGTGGATTTGCCGGTGCCGCGGTCGCCAAACACCATCACGCCGCCGATACTCGGATCGACCGCCGCGATCAACAACGCGAGCTTCATTTCCTCCTGACCAACGATTGCAGAAAACGGAAAAGGCTGTGGCATGCTTAGAGGGTCCGCCGGGATTGCTGGTCGGTGGCGTTCGCGGAAGCGATACTATCGCGGACCTCGGCAACGCCGTGAATTTCACTGTCATCAAGCGTATCAGACATTGGACAAACTCTCGTGATCGCCCATTCCGACAATCGAGCCGCGTAGACACATGCAACCGGCTTTCCTTGCACGACTGACGATCGCTGTCCTCGCGCTCATCGCCATAGCTGCAAGCGTGTTGCAGCTGCACGCGTTGAGCGACGGTCTGCTGGTGACTCATGATCATGCGGGCAGCATCCCTGTGACTGTCTTTCGCCAAGCCGGCGGCGAGGCGGCACCGGTCGTCGTCATCGCTCATGGTTTTGCCGGCTCGCAGCAACTCATGCAGCCATTCGCAAACACGCTTGCACGCAACGGCTACGTCGCAGTCACTTTCGATTTCCCCGGTCATGGGCGCAACCCGAATCCACTGACTGGAGGGCTTGCCGACGCAGACGCGATGCAGCGCGATCTGCTCGGCACGCTCGATCAAGTGACTCGATACGCGCAGGGGCTGGCAGGTACAGAAGACGGTCTTGCGGTGCTCGGGCACTCGATGGCTGCCGATATCGTGGTGCGGTATTCGCATGCGCATCCCTCGGTGCGAGCTACCGTGGCCGTCTCGCTTTTTCTGCCGAAACCCGAAGAATTTCGGCCGCAGAATCTTCTGATCATCGATGGCGCGCTCGAAGCCGGCGCCTTGAAGGACCAGGCCTACCAGATCATCGCAGCGGCCATCGGGCACAAGCCAGACGCCGATGTAACTTATGGAAACTTTGCCGACGGCAGCGCTCGACGCCTGACTTTCGCGCGAGACGTCGAGCATATCGGGGTGCTGTACAGCGGCGACAGCATGCTTGCATCGCTGACATGGCTGAATCAGATCTTCAATCGCCGCGGTGGTGGTTTCCTCGACACGCGTGGTGGATCACTCGGCCTGTTGTTTCTGGGTCTCGTCGCGTTGGCATGGCCGCTGACCGGCCTGCTGCCGCGGCTTGCGGCGCCGCCGCTTGAGCCGGCTTTAGGCTGGCGTGCGTTGCTGCTGGTAGCGCTGGCTCCTGCGCTGCTTACGCCGCTGATACTCTGGCGTCTGCCAACGACATTCTTGCCGATTCTGCTCGGCGACTACCTCGCTTTGCATTTCCTGCTGTACGCCGCACTTACGATTGTAGCGCTCTCGTTGTCGCGGAAAAGCCTGGTGCGAGCGAGCGCAATTGAAGTGACGTCGTGGAAGTTCGTACTGGCTGCCCTTGCCGTGTGCGCATACAGTCTGTTGGCGCTCGGTTTGCCGCTCAACACCTACGTCGTGGCTTTCATACCTGGAGTTTGGCGGCTGCCGCTGGTCGTGGCCGTGCTGGCCGGAACCTTGCCCTATTTTGTCGCCGACGAATGGCTCACGCGCCGTCTCGCGCTGCTGCGCGGAGCTTATGCGATAACCAAGGTATGTTTCCTGCTGTCACTTATCATCGCAGTCGCATTGAATCTCGAGAAGCTGTTCTTTCTGATCATCATCATTCCGGCGATCCTGCTGCTGTTCGCCATCTTTGGGTCGTTCAGTGCCTGGATCAACCGACGTACCGGTCAGCCACTGCTCGCCGCACTGTCAAATGCACTATTTTTTGCGTGGTTCATCGCCGGGACGTTTCCGGTCGTGAGTCGCTGAAACGTGTCTCAAGATTCCGAAGGAAGCCATCGTTTGAGCCTCGCGCAGCGACTGCGCAGTGAGACGCGCGTGCTGCATGCCGAGGCCGAGCGCAGTGGCGTCATGCGCTCACTGCTGTGCGGCGAATTGAGTCTCGCGTCCTACTGTCTGCTTCTGCGCAATCTGCTCGAAATCTATTCGGCGCTGGAACCTGCGCTCATCGAGCACGCCGTGCATCCGCTGATCGCGCCGATCCACCGCGCAGAGCTATTTCGTTCTGCTGCACTCGAACACGATCTGGAGTCGCTGCATGGAAAGGACTGGGCGACGTCGCTTGCCATTGCGAAAACTGCGCGTGCCTACGCCGATCGTCTGAACGAGTGTTCTGTCAGCGAGCCGCAACGGTTGCTGGCGCATGCTTACGTGAGATTTCTTGGTGATCTCAGCGGTGGCCAGATCCTGCTCGGTATTGTTCGAAATTCGATGAAGCTCACGGGTGACATTGGAACCCGGTTCTATCAATTCGAGGCTCCGCGTGCGCAGACGCTGGCCATGCAATTTCGCTCTGGACTTGACGCGATAGCGATCGACGACGAAACCGCCAACCTCGTCGTGGACGAGGCGCGCTGGGCATTTTCAATGCACGCCCGCCTGTTCGAGGAGTTGAATTGAGACCGCAACCTGGGCGGGCTTTTCCTAGCCGCGATTGCGCAGGTAGGCACGCAGCCGGACGTAAATGTCGGTTGCGCGCCGCGTTGCGGTTTCAAGTTCCTCGATCAGCGGCGCCATCGCCGGACCGCCGGAGCCTCCGCTGATATCAAGCGCTGCGAGACGGGTATTGGTGACAATCGCGCCAATCACGTTGTCGGTTGACTGCACATCCGATTCGGCGCCAGATCCCAATCGATCGACTTCATGCAGCGCATCTTCAAGATGGCGCCGTGCCGCATCGGCTCGCTTGCTGTCGGACAGGTC
Source organism: Lysobacterales bacterium (assembly GCA_038234445.1). GTDB lineage: Bacteria > Pseudomonadota > Gammaproteobacteria > Xanthomonadales > Rhodanobacteraceae > Dokdonella. The sequence continues at coordinate 25,879 of JBBQTY010000005.1, read as the reverse complement.
GGTAAAGATCAGAATGAAGCCGAGTATGGTTCCTTGCGAACCCGACACAATATCGGCACGCAGCCCAATCGGAACCGGTGGTGCGTTGTTGCTTGCGAAGCTCAATTCTCCACGCCAGGGCAAGTGCTGCTCGCGCAATGTCGTCAGCATCGCGCGTGCCTGCGCAGGGTCGGTGAAAGCGCCGGCAAGGTCATCCAGAGTGGCGAATTGCGATATTGGAACATTGAGTTGTTTTGAGAATATCTCATTGCTGAGGAGTATGCGGCTCTGGGAGTCTGCGACCACCACCGGCTCCTTCGAATTCTCAACGGTGACGCGTACAAGGTTGAGCTGATGTTGTGCGATCAGAAGACGCACTGCCTGGATCTGCAGGATGATGTCGATCAAGGTCGTGCCGATCGCTCGAGCCAGCGACATTTCTGCGTTTGTCCAAGGCGATGCACTGCCGCGCACAATCTGCGACCACGCGACAAACGATCGGCGCGGCGACAGATTGAGCGGGTCGTTGTCGATCTCGATCTTGGTCGGGTCGCCAGCCCAGGTCACTTCGCTCAGCTGCTCGCGTCGGAACCACATCAAGTAATCCGGTCGCGATGTCGAGAGTTCAATCGCAAGTACACCACTGGCCGTCGGGCTGAGCGAAGACAAGGCCGGATTGTCGCGCGAGATGGAGACCGAGCTGAACATCGAACCCTGAGTCTGCGTGATGACCCATTCAAGCAACTGGCGCAACTGCGGCGTCGAGGGTACCTCGCCCACAGAGAGGACATCGCCCTCGAAGAACAGGGCGGCACCGCTGGCGTCCAATGGTTGCAGCAGCGTACGCGGACTGCTGAACAAGGCGCGCCTCCAGTCACCATCTGTCGAGGTCGCTTCTATCAAGCGCTGCTCGAGCGAGCGCACGAGGATGACGCCTTGTGCGTGCGTGTAATTCTCCACGGCACTGATGCGCGTGGAGATCGCTTCGCCGAGCAAACCGCAAACCGCGCGCATGCTGTAGCTGACGCGTCGAGGCGAATAGTGGTGGCAGGCGATCAGGCCCCAGAGTCGGCCTTCGCGGACGAGCGAAACCACCAACGTCGCGGTGACACCCATGTTTTTCAAATACTGAAGATGCAGCGGAGACATGCTGCGCAGGTTGCACAGCGACATGTCGAGTTCGTGACCTGCCGGCGCGATGGGTGCGGGCTCATAGTTCACATCCACCAGCACGCGAACGCGGTTGCGCAAGTAGAGTTCGCGCGCGCGCTGCGGAATGTCGCTAGCCGGATAATGATGGCCAAGCAGCGAATCCAGCGAAGGATCACGCGCCTCGGCGATAATTTCGCCATGACCATCGGGGTCGAATTTGTAAACCATGACCCGGTCGTAGCCAGCCATCTCGCGCAATGAATGCACGACAGCGTCAGTCAGCGCAGAGATGCTGGATGCGCCGCTGAAAAGTTTGATGGCCGACGCCAGCTTAGAACGCAATCCTTCTGTCGCGTCGAAGTCGATAGACTGATCGCCGTGCAAGCGTTCAGCCAGTTCGAGTTCGACGATCAGACCGCCCTGCGGATGCCGATGGACAGCGCCCTCGAATTCCAGACTGCATTCGTCTCCGCCCCGATCGATGCGGCAATACAACGGGCAGGGCTCAGCGAGATCGGCGCTTGCCAGCATCTCGTTCACCTGAGCCTCGAGGTTGCCGCCGAGAATCTTCAGATTTCGACCCAGTAGCGCTCCATCAGCCAGGCCCAACAGTGCTTCTGCATTGGCACTGGTCTTGACGATGAGAAGTCCCGGCTCGTCCACAACGAGCAGCAGCCCATGCGGCTGCACCGAGCCGGCCAGGTGAATCAGTTCACGCTCGCAGTTGGTCAGATCGGCTTGACCAAAAGCGGGGCTGACAAGCATATCCGTCATGGTAATTTCTTGGCTCTGTCCAACATTTCCTGGCGGTATCTCTTTGCTGTCAGGTTTCCGCTCACGCAACCTCCAGGCGTCGCCTGCAGCCGCGTCAATGAACGTCCTTGCTCGGCGTCGGCTTGACTGTCAGATCCTGGTCGTGGGAAACGCGCAGGATAAAGCCTACGGAATCGGCGCTCGGCAACAGCGTGGCAGTCAATTCAATATCGACGAGACAGTCATGTCGACGCAGCAGGCGCGCCTTCAGCAAACGATCAGGAGCCCCGCTGCGTGCCATATCCAGCATGCTCGTGACGGCTACTTCGTCGTTTGCTATCCAGGCCGAAAGATGGTGCCCCGTGATCGGCAGGTCAACGGGTGATTGCACCAGATCGAGGAATGCCTCATTGGCAAATGTGACGCGTCCCTGCATATCGGTGATGACAATTGCATCCGGAGTTTGCCGTACCAGACTGAGTAGAGCAGCCTCCACCCTTGCATCACCCGAAGTGTCAGGAGGCAAACGTTTGCCGATCGCACGCAGGCGCAGGAAAATTACCCTCGTCGAATCGGTATGGAACGACGTCACCGATATACCGGCTCTTCCGATCCCCGACGCCAGCTCAATCTCGGCTTCTGCTGCACCAGCTGAGGCATGTGCGACATTGAGGATACGATCCATCGCCTCATGGTCCAGAGGATCGACAAAGTCGGCAATCGGCTTTCCGGTGAGTTGCGGTATCGTCCGCCGCAGATGTGTGGCCGCCGCTTGATTGGCATCGACAATCGAAAAATTCGACGCGTCGAGAATCAGCGCGGGCTCGGCGGCAATCTGAAACAGGAAGCGATATCTGGTTTCAGTCTGGCGACGCTGCCAATAATCGTGTTCGATTTCATGCTGGGCCTGCACCAGTCTTTGCTGCATGGCCATGACCGCGCGCATGTCACGGCCGACGGCGAGGGTCGGACCCTGTTGGCCAAGACGCACAGCGGTGTAGCTATACGGTATTTCCGAACCTGTCGGCGAGGAATGATTCAGCTGACGCTTGCGCGACATGCCGCTGGTCGTCAAGCTTTCGAGAAACGCCTCCGCCTCTTTGCGCATGGGGCCAGTAACGGTGTCGCTCCAGCGTCGGCCAGCCCAGTCGCTGGTATTGCTGGCCACCGGGTCAGTCCCGCCAAGCGAAACACTCTTGATGACGCCAACGTCATCCAGGACCAAGGCAATATCGCAAGCAACAGAGACGAGCATCTCCGCCAATTCTGGCGCCAGCCCGGAAAGCGCACTGAGGTCGGCATTGTCGCCGTTCCTCTTGGACATGTTTCCGCTCCTGCTCACGCGCGATGAAGTGGTTGCTCACGCACGCCGATTTGAATGGTCACGCGCAGTCGAATACGAGCGTTGAGTGTCGTCACCCAACGGGATCATCACCGGATCGATGCTCCCTCGAAAAAACACGATAGGGAACGCTTTCGATCACCTGCGAATCAGCGCTCAGCATAAATCGTTTTCTGTTCGCCTGCTAATTTCCTGGCTGCGACCGCTTGCCGCGTCCGCTCAACGGCCTACCGCCCGAGGTGCTCGATTCCAGCGCCGACTCAGATCGACGCCGTGCGCAAGCAACGAAGCGAGCAATGCCGAGGCCGTCCAGGGCCATGACAGGCCGGTCAGTGCGGCACGCAAGGCGAGCATCAGGCAGACGCCAGGAACCAGCATCGCGAGTAGATCCAGCCCCCGAATACCATTACCGGTAAAGCGGCGGTAGAGCAGCAGTGCGAACCCTTCTGCCACGACCAGGCCAAGGATCAGGTCGATGATTCGTCCTGAAGAGAAGAGCTCAAGCATGACGGGCCACCATTCACGAACCGCCAAACGGTGAGTTCAGGCGCACGACGACGAGATTCAAGAATGCCGCAAAACTTACCCAAGCAAGATAGGGAAAAAGCAGCGCACTGGAGGTTCGAGAGTACGACCACATGATGACCATCAGCGTCGCAATCGAGGCCCAAAGCAAGGCCACTTCAAGAAACGCGAAATCCGGGCGCTGCAGGCGAAAAAACAGAACACTCCAGAGCACGTTGAGAAACAGATTGATCGAAAACGCCTGCATCATGCGGCGACGGCTGCTGCGATCAGGCGCTTTTTGCCATGCGAGGTATCCGGCGACTGCGGCGAGCGCGAAGATCGTCGTCCAGACCGGACCGAACAGCCAGTCAGGCGGCTGCCACGAGGGCTTTTGCAGTGCGTAATACCAAGGACTCAGATCCGTCGCGAACGCGCCCAGGCCACTCGCCAGTGCCGCTGCCAGAAATGCAGACAAGACAGCCTTCCATCGGGATTTATTGGCTCTGGTCATGCCGGTGTGAGTCCCAGAAGATGAGCCAGATCCTTGAAGAAAATGCGCACATGAGCCATCGGCTTCTTGCGCACAAGCTCCTTGTTCATATATGCCTCGAAAGTGAGTTTTTGCACATCGGGATCCTTGCATATACTGACGAAGCGCTCGCGGCGCCGTTCTGTTGTGTACCAGAAGCGCTGCATGATGCCGAGCACCCAGAATACTTTTCCATGCAACTTCATGAAACGTTTTCGCGCAAGTCTGAGCGAGCGAACGTCGCCTGTTTCAAGAAGTGCTTGCACCGCTTGCGCGGCGAATTGGCCGCCGATCATCGCATAGTAGATTCCTTCGCCCGAGGCCGGCGCGACGACGCCGGATGCGTCGCCGGCCAGCACGACATCCCGGCCATTGTCCCAGCGAGCCAGAGGTTTCATGGGAATCGGTGCTCCCTCGCGGCGAATGGTTTCGCCGACCAATCCGCTTGCTTCACGCAGCGCGCTGACTGATTTGCGCAGCGAAAAGCCCTTGTGTGCGCTACCGGTGCCGACACTGGTCGTATCGCCATGCGGAAAAACCCACGAATAGAAATCAGGTGACAACGCGCCGCGATAGACGACGTCGCAGCGCTGCGCATCGAAATTCGCGCTTTCCTTTTGCGGCGAGCGGATTATCTCGTGATAAGCGAAAACGTATCGCATCTTGTCGGCACCCGGCACGGTCTGGCGCGCGACTTCAGACGTTGCGCCGTCGGCGCCGATCACAGCGCGAGCGCGCACACGATGCAGGGCGTTCTGCTGATTGCCGCGACCCGAGCTGTAGTGAATGACGGCGACGCCATCCGGGTCGCGACCAAGATACTCGAATTTTCCGGATCGCAGTTCAGCGCCTTGTGCAACCGCACGATCGCGCAACCAGGGATCGAACGCCTCGCGATCGACCATGCCGACGAACCCGTTTTCGATCGGGATATCCACATTGCGGTCGCTGGGCGAAACCATGCGAGCGGAGGTAATGCGGGCAACCAGCAACTCGTCCGGAATTTCGAAATCACGAATCAGGCGTGGTGGTATCGCCCCGCCGCAAGGCTTTGTTCGACCCACCCGATCCAGCAAAAGCACCGATCGACCAAGCTGTGCCAGCTCGCACGCTGCAGTGGCGCCAGAAGGACCTCCGCCAATCACCACGACATCAAAACACTCAAGCTCTTCAGCACACGCGTTCATGCGATTCTCTCTTGGGTTGCCACCATGCCGATCATCCCTGTCGGTGGCTGCGGACGTGCCGGCACATTTGCCGGCATAATGCCGGCAGCGATACGGGCGGCGAAAACAAACAGGATGGCTTCAGCGGCAAACACGACTCCATAGGCCAGACCCGGCATCGGAATAAGCATGCGCGCCAGATCGCTGGCGGCTGCACCACAGAAACCACCGAGGCCGAAGGCGACGGCTTGTGCCGCGCCCCACATGCCCATGCGCACACCTTCCCGCGACTGCCGACCGGAGCCGGCCAAACTCATCATCGAGCCTATCGCGGCGACTGCAAACGCGCCATTCGCGACACCGAGCGCGAACACATTGGATTTCAGTGGCCATGACGGGCCAATCCAGCCTGCGGCCGTGAGTGCAAGCAAGGCCGTGGCGGATGCAACGCAACCCAGCACCGTCCATGTTCGCAGCGAACCGAGCCGAGGACCGCCAATAAGGCTGCAAGCAATGCCAACGAGGATCATGCCGAGCAGGGCGCCGCCATGCAGCACGGCGGAAAGTTGTGCCGACTGCGCCGGAGACATCCCGAACGCGGAACCGCCAAATGGCTCCAGAATCAGTTCCTGCGCGCTGTATGCAAGCATTGATACAAAAACAAAAATGGTGAATCGGCGCGCTTGCGGTTCACGCCACACTTGCGCGAGTGCTTCGCCAAATGAGGGCTTTGTCGTATTTTTGTCGATGGACGCAGATGGTGCGTCCGTATTCGCCGCGCTGATCTCCAGTCCGTACACGGCAATGACGCTCAGAACAAGCGCGACGGAGGCGACACCACAGGTCAGCGCAAACAATCGGCTGCTCGAATAGGGGTCAAGTACTTTGCTGACAATGATGCTTGTGATCACAAACCCGACGATCAGCATCACCCATACCATGGAGGCGGCTGCTGCGCGACGATGTTCATCGACGCGCTTGGCCAGCAATACCAGCAACGACGTGCCGGCCGCACCGACGCCCATGCCGATGACCACAAATGCCAAAACAGCCAGCGCGATGCCACCGAAGCGGAACGAAGGAATCCAGGCGATCGCGATCGACGCGAGCACTGCGCCGATCCCCAACGTTGCCACCCCGCCGACAATCCACGGTGTGCGCCTGCCGCCGACATCCGAACCGAATCCAAAGCGCGGCCGCAGAATCTGCACCATGTAGTGGAGTCCGACGAGCGCGCCCGGCAGCATCGCCGGAAGCGCAAGCTCGACCACCATCACTCGATTCATCGTGGCTGTCGCAAGCACGACAATCGCGCCAAGCGACGCCTGCACCAACCCCAGGCGTGCAATGCCGATCCAACCCAGGGAAGCGCCACTCATGCGCCAACTCCCGCGATTCCGCGCAAACCAAACGCGCTGACCAGCATGCCGCTGACATACAGCGTCACGCCCAGACCGCTGTACCAGACCGCGCGTTCGATCGGTTTCTGCACGAAGCGCATCATCAACAGGATCTGTACGAACAACAACGCAGCAACGGCGATCGCGTGACCCGGTCTGCCCCACATATAGAGTTGGAAACTGACCACCAATTGGGCCAATCCCATGAACCAGCAGGCGACCCATGCCGCGCCATCCGCGCCGAGCAGCACGGGTATCGAGTCGACGCCCATCTGCTCATCACCAGAGATGGACTTGAAATCGTTGAGGGTCATGATGCCGTGAGCACCAATACTGTAGAGCACCGCCAGCATCAGCGAACGTCGATCGGGCATCGCGCCACTGACCATCACCGCCGCCCCGGTGACCCAGGCCAGGCCCTCATAGCTGAAAGCACAAGCGGTGTTGCCCAACCAGCCGTTGCGTTTGAGCCGAATCGGCGGTGCACTGTAGGCCCATGCGAGTATCAGCCCGACAACGGCAGCGCCAAAGCCCCATTGCCCGAGCCGCGTCGCCACCAGCAGCGACAACACGGTCCATCCGATGCCGATATACAAACCCCAGCGCCCCGGAACGCGTCCCGAAGGGATCGGTCGGTTCGGCTCATTGATTGCGTCGACGTCCCGGTCGAACCAGTCATTGACTGCCTGGCTGGTTGCGCAGACCAGCGGTCCTGCGAGGATAACGCCAGGGATGATGAGGCCCCAATGGCCAGCAGCGGGAACGCCGGAAGCCACCGCGCCGCACGCGAAAGCCCACATTGGCGGAAACCATGTGATCGGCTTAAGGAGTTCCGCTACGGCTGAAAATGCGGGCCGTGTCATACAAACAAGCCTCCAGGCTCAGCTAAAACCCAGAGTTGCATATGACACAAGAATTTGTCCAGTATCCGTGACACTTCGGACGCGCAGTCAGCAAGCTTCAATCCGAGCTGGATGACGGGTCGGAATCGACGCCCTCACTGGGATCTTTCTTGCTGCTGCGGGTAGTTACATAAGCCTCGACACCGAAGCCGAGCAACGTAACCAGCAAAACCAGATCGAGTATCGGCACACCTTGAAACGTCATCATGGCGTTGGCGGCTCCTCAGGCTCTGATGGAAGGTCGCCGAATCCATAGCGCCGCAGCTTTACGTAAAGGTTCTGTCGGCTCACACCGAGCACCTCCGCAGCCGACGCGCGGTTGTCCTGGGTAAGTTGCAAGGCCGCTTCGATACACAGTTTCTCGATCAGATCGGTCGCATCCCGCACGAGTTCCTTGAGCGGTACACGGCCTACCAGTTCGGTAAGCTGCTCGACCGAGCGCGGCCGATCGCCGCCGCTTTCAGGCTCGGCAGAAACGCGACGCCCCACGTTGCGAATATTGAATCCCATGCACGGCGGATCGGCAGAAGGAATCGCAACCGCGGAAATCTCGACCTCGGCCGTTGTGCCATGCTCGCCCGTCAATGTGGTTGCGAACAGACGGATGCTCCCGTGCTGCCTGAGATTGGCCATCAATACGCTGAAATCGACCCGGGATCTGCCCACCCAGCGATCCAGCGGCTCGCCGCGTACTTGTGACTCTGCCGGCATCTGGGAAAGGTCGAGGAACGCGCGATTCGTTGCAAGCACGCGGCCCTCCGGATCGGTTACGACGAAGGCATCGATGGCGTTTTCGACCGCGCGCAGAACCGAGCGCGCCATTGTGGACGTTTCTACTTCGGCACGCGGAGCCGAAATCCGAAGCAGATAGAGCGCATCGTTTTCCTGCCTGAAGTAGAACGAGGACATCAGGAACTCGCGACGCTCGGCACCGAGGCGAATTGATACGTCATCTGCACGACCTGTGGCGCGCACTCCGGCGATCAAATTCTGTACGACTTGGGCGCTCTCGGCGCCGAAGCACTCAACCAGAGACCTGCCAATGACGCGCTTGCTCGTCCCGCCAAGCAATTCGCCGGCGGTCGGGTTGGCTTCAATGACCTTTTCTGTTGCCGCATCGACGATGAGGATCGCCTCCGACGACATCTGAAACAGCATGCGATAGCGGGTCTCAACATTGCGCAGTCGCCAGTAGTCCCGCTCCATGGACTGCTGTGCGTCAACCAGGCGCTGCTGAAGGTTGGCCATGTCACGCAAGTCGCGACCAAACGCGACGATGCGGCCCTCCGAACCCACTTTTACCGCGGAGTAAAGGACCGGGACATCAGCGCCGCGGGACGAACTGTGATTGACATGACGCCACTTGTGGTTGACCGCATTGCCGGCGTCACGCATCAACGCCTCCACTCTCGATCGGCTGTCGGGCGTAACGGTTTCAATCCAGGGCTGATCGATCCATTTTCGATACCCTTCCTTGGCCATCGCTTCGCTGCCAAAGCTGACGTCAAGAACGATCCCTTCCGCATCCAGGACCAGTGATACATCGGCCGCTGCGGAAACCAAAGCCGCCGTAGCAGCGGCATCAAGCCCGCCCAGCAATCCCTTCGGGCTTTCGAGCGATCTCACTCTGGGCACTCTCTTGGGAGCATTCGCCTCGGCGACCTTTACCTTCGGTTTGCGCACTCTATCTCCGTAACTCGGATACCGACTTCAGCCGTGACGTCTTCTCCTCGCGCGCCCGGGTTCAGCAACCAACAGCTCGGCTTGAGCGAGCGTATCACGCGGATCGGTGGCGGAAGCGTCTGCCCCCACGGCGCTGGCGAATTCCGGATGATCATTGAATACCGGTCCACCAACCACGACGCCTACGTCCGAATTGCGCGATGCTTTCCGCATCTCCTCGATGTCTGCCGACAGCGACGGCAAGCGCGCTTCGCAGCTCGCGGAGACGTCAATGACGTCGAACCATTGAGAGCTCAGAATTCCCAGCAGTTGCGAACGCGCTCTTGGTGGAGCGCGCCAAACTTCCCAACCTGCGCGATGGAAAAATTCCGAAGCCACACAGCGGTAGAAATCGGTAACCATGAAAACGCCGAGCATGCATTGCTCAGCGGGCGCAGAAAGCAAAAGGGCCTTGCGCCCACGCGAGCGGCACTGAAATTCGGTCGAGAATGCCGGACTCAGTCCGTGCAACACCTGCTGAAGATGCAGCATCCCCATCGCGATGTCTTCGTAATGGCACAAATCGGCTTCCCACAATTCGGACAGTCGCCGCGCCACCGGAATCAGCAGCTGCAGATACAACGTCTCAAGAGAGACGCCCTGCGCGCGCTTCGAGTCAATTCGGGCCTGCGCTTCGGTCAGCTCCCGCGTCGCAATAAGCTGGGTAAATTCGACCACATCGGCAACATCGATGCGATTGGCACCGTCTATCTCCGAGCGATTCGGCCGATGCGCGAAAACCAGTCTGGGAATAACCTCACGCTCGACGGTTCGCCCGAGGGCCTCGGGTGTCGGACTTGGCGGTTGAGCGCTCGCTTGCGCATCAAACTCGCAGTTCGATCCCGTATCGAAATCAACCGCTTTGCGCGTCTTTTTCGCTGAACTGCGCCGCGCGCTCTGGCGCATGGCTCGCTGCTCTGTCAGTCCGTTCATCTTGCTGGTTTCCTCCCCGAAACCACGGCGATGAGAATACTTCGACGCGACGGCTCGGCTGATGGATTCTGTGAGTGAGTGCAGAAATCAGGGTGACCACCTTTCTCGACCTGTGCGATTTTTGCAGGAGCTACCGCAACTGGCGACGAAGCCTCGACCTTGGCGAAAACTCGACGCCGGGCCGGCGCCGATCCTCCCACCAGGCGCGTCATTCGTCAACGCTTCGAAACGCGTTTGACGACAGCGAACATGTGTCACTTGTTGTTGACGTCTCGATTTATTGACAGTCCGAAACGTTAGGGCTAGATTCCGACGTTATTGAATTCGAGCGTGCAGGACACGACGGAATGCAGCAGCCGCCAAAGCAACGACAGCCACTTTACGATTCGGAACAGCGTCAGCGGAGGGATGCGTCGGGGTGGACCTTGGTGCAAGGTGTGCTGGCACCCGTGCAGTTCCTAGTGTTTCTTGTCAGCGTGGTCTTGGTGCTGCGCTTCCTTTACACCGGTAGGGGTGAGGCCGCTGCGACAGCGTCCATCGTCGTCAAGACTTTGACCCTGTATCTGATCATGGTCACCGGAGCAATCTGGGAGAAGGTCGTATTCGGCCGCTACCTGTTCGCCAAGGCGTTTTATTGGGAAGACGTCTTCAGCATGCTCGTGCTGGCGTTGCACACGACATACATTTTGGCGCTCGCAACAGATGCCATGGGTGTCAGTGGCCGCATGTATCTGGCACTCGCTGCCTACCTCACCTACTTGATCAATGCGACCCAATTTCTGCTCAAACTGCGTGCCGCGCGGCTTGACCAGGCAGCGCGTGATGGCTTGAAGCCCCTCAAGCGCGATCTGCTCGAACATCGGCGCGCTGTGACGGTGGCTGAGTGAATATTCCTGTTGTAGTGAATCCCCGCAATGCCGCTGGATGCACGGACATTCCAATCCTGCGCGAGCGTGGCCAGCGTGAAGTCTTCTGTGGGCTCACCGGAATCATGTGGCTGCATCGCAAGATTCAGGACGCCTTTTTTCTGATCATCGGATCGCGCACCTGCGCCCACCTCATGCAGTCAGCGGCCGGCGTCATGATTTTTGCGGAGCCCCGCTTTGGTACGGCAATCATTGAGGAGCGCGATCTCGCCGGACTTGCCGATGCCAACGAAGAGCTTGATCGCGTCGTCACGACGTTGCTCGCACGCCGACCGGATATCCGTCTGCTTTTTCTGGTCGGATCCTGTCCTTCGGAAGTCATCAAGCTGGATCTTTCGCGGGCCGCCGCACGACTGTCAACCAAACACTCGCCGGCCGTGCGCATCCTGAACTACTCCGGCAGCGGTATCGAAACCACGTTCACCCAAGGCGAAGACGCCTGTCTCTCCTCGCTGGTTCCGATCCTGCCGCAAGAGGCCACGCACGCGAACAAGTCCCTGCTGGTCGTTGGTGCTTTGGCGGACGTGGTCGAGGATCAATTTCGGCGCCTGCTCGAGCAGCTCGGCGTGGGACCCGTCTCATTTCTGCCACCCCGCAACTCGCAGGATCTGCCTGCCGTGGGACCCAACACGCGCTATCTGCTGGCCCAGCCGTTTCTCGCCGATACCGCAAGGGCACTTGAGGATCGTGGTGCAACTCGAATTCCGGCGCTGTTTCCTCTCGGTGCAGAAGGCACGACCGCATGGCTCAAAGCGGCCGCCGATGTATGGGACGTCACTCCGGCGCATTTCCGCGAAGTCACCGCGACCGCGCGGGAGAGAGCGGTTCGCGCGGTATCCCGGTATCACGGCCAACTTGCGGGAAAGCGCATTTTCCTGTTCCCTGATTCGCAACTCGAAGTTCCGCTCGCGCGGTTTCTCTCGACCGAGCTGGATATGGAGCTGGTCGAAGTGGGAACGCCATTTCTGCACCGCCAGCATCTCGCCGAAGAGCTTGCACTGCTGCCGGCCGATACACGGTTGAGCGAAGGCCAGCATGTGGATCGCCAGCTTGACCGATGCCGCGCCGACAAGCCCGATCTGGTCGTCTGTGGACTGGGTCTTGCGAATCCACTCGAGGCCGAGGGCATGACCACCAAATGGTCGATCGAACTGGTCTTCACACCGATTCAGGGTTATGAGCAGGCCGGCGATCTTGCCGAACTGTTTGCTCGCCCGCTGGTGCGCCGCATGAAGCTGGTGGCCTGAGATGCAGCTGACACTGTGGACATATGAAGGTCCGCCACACGTTGGCGCAATGCGCATCGCAACTGCCATGCGCAATGTGCACTATGTGTTGCACGCGCCGCAGGGCGATACGTATGCCGATCTGCTGTTCACAATGATCGAGCGACGCAATCGGAGGCCCCCGGTCACCTATACGACCTTCCAGGCGCGCGATCTCGGCAAAGACACTGCGGATCTGTTTCAGTCAGCCGCCCTGGAAGCTTATGAGCGCTATCAGCCCGAAGCCATGCTGGTTGGCGCCTCTTGCACCGCGGAGCTGATCCAGGATGATCCGGGTGGTCTCGCCCAGGCCCTGAAGCTGCCCATCCCGGTCGTTGCGCTGGAACTGCCTTCGTATCAGCGCAAGGAAAACTGGGGCGCATCCGAAACCTTTTATCAACTTGTGCGAGCGTGCGCCGGCGCCGCAGTGCCGCCGCCGGGTACCGTGCGTGCAGCAAGGCCGGGCGGGCAGCGCGCACGCTGCAATCTGCTCGGCGCGACCGCCTTGGGCTTCCGTCACCGCGATGATGTCCGCGAAATTTCCGCGCTTCTAGGGCGCATGGGCGTGGATATCCACGTCACTGCCCCTCTCGAGGCGACCCCTTCAGACCTGGCGAAACTCGGCGAGGCCGACTTCAATGTCGTTCTCTATCCCGAGATCGCAGGTCAGGCTGCAAGCTGGCTGCAGCGCAATTTCGGCCAGCCCATCGTCAAGACCGTGCCGATCGGCGTCGGAGCAACGCGCGACTTCATAAGGGAAGTCGCCGAGCTTGCAGGTATTGATGTCGAGGCGATCCTCAACGAAGAATCTTCTCGCTCGGTGTGGTACTCGCGTTCAGTCGACTCGACCTATCTGACCAACAAGCGCGTCTTTGTTTTCGGTGATGCGACGCATGTCGTGGCGGCAGCGCGATTCGCCAGTGAAGAACTCGGTTTCAGCGTGGTCGGCATCGGCACCTACAGTCGCGAGTTCGCGCGCGACGTGCGCGAGGCAGCGAAGAAATACGGCATCGAACCGCTGATCACCGACGACTATCTCGAAGTCGAGGCAAAGGTCGCCGAGCTGCAGCCGGAGCTTGTGCTCGGTACGCAGATGGAGCGGCACATCGCCAAGCGATTGGGCATCCCGTGCGCCGTCATCTCGGCGCCAGTGCACGTACAGGACTATCCGGCCCGCTACTCTCCTCAAATGGGTTTTGAAGGTGCCAACGTCTTGTTCGACACGTGGGTGCATCCACTCATGATGGGTCTGGAAGAACACCTCATCACGATGTTCCGCGAAGACTTCGAGTTCCACAGCGACGCCGCACCTTCACACCTGGGTGGTGCCGCAAGCGAAAAACGTGCGGAACCGATTGTTCAGATTGCGCCGGTTGCCGTTGAGATCGAAACCTCCGCAAATGTTTCCGCGACAACGGACAAACCGGTTCTGGCTTGGGCGGCCGAAGCCGAGAACGAATTGAAGAAAATCCCGTTCTTCGTGCGTGGCAAGGCGCGGCGGAACACCGAACGTTTCGCTATGGAGCGGGGCGTGGCGATGATAACGGTGGAGGCTCTCTACGATGCAAAAGCACATTTCGGTCGCTGAATCGGCACCGCCGGTGCACGTCGTCATCGTGACGATGGACAATCATCTGGCGAGCGCCACGGAGCGAGCGCAAACGACGCTTGCCAAGCAGATTCAGGGCATCACGCTGAGCATGCACACCGCCGCCGAATGGGATAGCGATCCGGTCGCGCTGAAACGCTGTCTTGCCGACATCGAACGCGGCGACATCATCATCAATACGATGATGTTCATGGATGATCACATCAAGTCGGTACTGCCCGCGCTGCAGGCAAGACGCCATCATTGCGATGCGATGATCGCCTGCATGTCGGCCAGTGAGGTGACGCGTCTGACGCGAATGGGCCGTTTCGACATGGACGCCAAACAGAGCGGCGCAATGGCGATGCTCAAGCGCCTGCGGCCAAAACCCAAAGTGGGTGACGCGGTCTCGGCGGGTGCCAAGCAGATGCGCATGCTGCGCCGTCTGCCGAAAATCCTGCGTTTTGTGCCCGGCACAGCCCAGGACGTTCGTGCCTATTTTCTTACCCTTCAGTACTGGCTTTGTGGTTCGGAAGACAATGTGGTCAACATGGTCCGCATGTTGGTCGACCGCTACGCGGATGGTCCTCGGCGCGGCCTGCGCGGTACGCTCAAGCATGTAATGCCAGTGGAGTATCCCGAGGTAGGTGTCTATCACCCGCGCCTGCCTCGCCGAATCGCGGAATCCGCTGACGCCTTGCCGAAGCAAGGTGCGCGCGGCACGGTCGGCCTGTTGCTGATGCGCTCCTATCCTCTGGCCGGAAATACCGGTCACTACGACGGCGTGATCAAGGCATTCGAGGCACGCGGGCTGAATGTCGTGCCGGCATTTTCGTGCGGGCTGGACTCACGCCCTGCAATCGAGAAATTCTTCATCAAGGACGGCAGGTCCACGGTCGATGCCGTCGTCTCGCTCACAGGATTCTCGCTGGTTGGCGGCCCCGCCTACAACGATGCGAAGGCTGCCGAGGAAATTCTGGCCAAGCTCGATGTGCCTTACATCGCAGCCCATCCGATCGAATTCCAGACGCTGGAGACCTGGGCGGCTTCCGAACGCGGATTGCTTCCGGTGGAATCGACCATCATGGTCGCGATCCCCGAACTCGACGGTGCCACCGGCCCCATCGTATTCGGCGGTCGCTCGGATTCCGCAGGCGCCACCTGCACAGGCTGTCATCACGCCTGCGTCTTCCCCGCAGCGAAGAACGGGCGCGACATGCAGACCTGCATCGAGCGCGCCGAGATGCTCGCAGCACGGGTCGACAAACTGGTCGCACTTCGTCGCTCCGAGCATGCCGCGCGCAAGGTTGCTGTGGTCTTGTTCAATTTTCCACCGAACGCGGGCAACACCGGCACAGCCGCGCATCTCGCGGTGTTCGAGTCGTTGTTTCACACCCTGCGCGGCATGGAGAGCGCTGGCTACACCGTGGAAGTTCCGCTCGACGTTGACGAATTGCGCAACCGAATCATTCATGGGAACGCCGCTCGCTTCGGCGCGAGTGCCAACGTGCATGCACGTATTGCGACAGACGATCACGTGCGCCGCGAGACGTGGCTGACGCAGATCGAGGCGAGCTGGGGAACGGCACCGGGCAAGCAGCAGAGCGATGGTCGATCGATCTTCGTATTGGGCGAGCAGTTCGGCAATGTGTTTGTCGGTATCCAGCCGTCGTTCGGTTACGAAGGCGATCCGATGCGCTTGCTGTTTGAAAAGGGGTTCGCGCCGACGCATGCGTTCTCGGCGTTCTATCGCTGGATACGCGAGGATTTTGGCGCCCACGCCGTCCTCCATTTTGGAACGCATGGCGCGCTCGAATTCATGCCCGGCAAACAGGTTGGCTTGTCGGGTGCTTGCTGGCCCGAGCGGCTTATCGGCGATCTGCCCAACGTATACCTTTACGCCGCGAACAATCCATCGGAAGGCGCTATCGCCAAACGCCGCGCACAGGCGACGTTGATCAGCTATCTCACTCCACCGGTGACCGAAGCCGGTCTCTATCGTGGGCTGATCGATCTGAAGTCATCGATTGAACGCTGGCGCAATCTGACACCAGGTATCGACACCGAGGGCGCAGAACTTGCGGCCCTGATCCAGGTACAGGCGGCATCACTCGATCTTGTGAAAGCCGAACCCGCGTGGGACGCGGACATCGAGCGACAAATCCATTTGCTCAATGACGCGGTGCTCGAACTCGAATACACACTCATACCGCATGGACTTCATGTCGTTGGTCAGGCTCCAAGTGTCGAGCAACGTGTCGATATGCTCGCATCGCTAGCCGATGCATCGCACGGCATGCGTCCTTCAAAGGTCGCCATCGATGCGCTGGTCCGCGGCATGTCGCCGAAGGCCGCACTCGAAGCAGCATCGGTGGTCGCCGATGAAAAGACGCTTGCGGTCTTTGAAGAGCTGGCGCACACCAACGAATTGCTGCGCGATGACCATGAAGTGGATGCGATCCTGCATGCACTTGATGGCTGTTTCATCCGGCCCGCTCCAGGCGGCGACCTGCTGCGCACGCCTGCCATCTTGCCTACCGGGCGCAATCTGCACGGTTTCGATCCCTTTCGTATTCCAAGCGCATTCGCGATCGAGGATGGTGAGCGCCAGGCGAGGATCCTGCTCGATCGTTTCGCCGAGGACAGCGGTAGCCTGCCGGAGTCGATCGCGCTCGTTTTGTGGGGCACTGACAATCTGAAAACAGAAGGCGGCCCGATCGCTCAAGCGCTTGCGCTTATGGGCACCAAGCCAAAGTTCGACGGTTATGGACGTTTGACCGGCGCGGAGCTGATTCCCTTGAACGTGCTCGGTCGACCGCGAATTGACGTGATGATCAGCTTGTCCGGTATTTTTCGCGACCTGCTTCCGCTACAAATCAAAATGCTCGCCGAGGCGGCGTACCTTTGTGCGACGGCGGACGAGCCGATTGAGCAGAACTTCATTCGCAAACACGCGCTGGTTTATCAGCAGGAACACAACTGCGACCTCGAAACCGCTGCCTTGCGTGTCTATGGCAATGCAGACGGAGCCTATGGCTCGAATGTCAATCATCTTGTCGAGAATGGGCGCTGGGAGGACGAAGACGAACTCGCTGAAACCTATACGCGGCGCAAGAGCTTTGCTTTCAATCGCCGTGGAACGCCGAGCCAGCAAACGGCCTTGCTCAAAAGCACGTTGGCCGACGTCGAGATGGCTTACCAGAATCTCGACTCGGTCGAACTGGGCGTGACCACGGTCAACAACTATTTCGACACGCTCGGCGGTATCAGTCGCGCGGTAAAGCGCGAACGCGGGCAGATCCCTCCGGTCTATATAAGCGATCAGACCAAAGGCAGCGGAGTTGTGCGTTCACTCAGTGAACAGGTTGCGCTTGAGGCGCGTACGCGCGTTCTCAATCCGAAATGGTACGAGGGTATGCTCACGCATGGCTATGAAGGGGTTCGCCAGATTGAGGAGCACGTGACCAACACGATGGGCTGGTCGGCGACCACGGGTCAAGTGCAACCCTGGATCTATCAGCAACTCGCGCAGACGTTCATGCTCGATCCTGACATGCGCGAACGTTTGTCCAAACTCAATCCTACGGCTTCGGCCAAGGTCGCAAACCGGTTGCTGGAGGCGCAAGAGCGTCGCTATTGGCAACCCGATCAGGCAACGCTTGACGCGTTGCGCAACGCAACCCTCGAAGTCGAGGATCGTCTTGAAGGCATACAACAACAACTAGTGGCGGCCGCATGAATCAAGTATTGGATATTCCGATCAGCACCAACGGCAGAGCGCCGCGACGCACCGATGGCGAAGGCAGCGTGCAAGTCGCGCTCGACCCCAATCTCAAGATCGATACCGCGAAAGTCTTCGCCGTTTACGGCAAAGGCGGTATCGGCAAGAGCACAACCTCTTCAAACCTCTCGGTTGCCTTTTCCAAATTGGGCAAGCGAGTGCTCCAGATTGGCTGCGATCCCAAGCACGACTCGACGTTCACCTTGACCAAGCGTCTGGTGCCCACCGTCATCGACATTCTGGAAGGCGTGGATTTCCACGGCGAGGAATTGCGCCCGGAGGACTTCGTCTATCCCGGCTACAACGGCGTCATGTGCGTCGAGGCGGGCGGGCCGCCGGCCGGAACCGGTTGCGGCGGTTATGTCGTCGGTCAGACCGTGAAGCTGCTCAAGGAGCATCATCTGCTTGAGGAGACCGATGTGGTGATTTTCGACGTGCTCGGCGATGTGGTCTGTGGTGGCTTTGCTTCGCCCCTGCAACACGCCAACCGCGCCCTGGTCGTGGCGGCGAATGATTTCGACTCGATCTTCGCGATGAACCGCATCGTCGCGGCGATCAACTCGAAGGCCAAGAACTATGGCGTGCGCCTCGGAGGCGTGATTGCCAATCGCAGCCGCGAGACCGACCAGATCGACAAGTACAACGATAAAATCGGCATGAAGACACTGGCACGCTTTCCCGATCTCGATGTCATCCGTCGCAGCCGCCTGAAAAAAGCGACGCTGTTCGAGATGGAGCCCTCGCCCGAACTCGAAGCGGTGCAGAACGAATACATGAGGCTGGCCGAATCGTTGTGGAACGGGATCGAGCCGCTCGAGGTGACGCCGATGCGCGACCGCGACATTTTTGATTTGCTTGGTTTCGAATGATGAGAGACGACACCTACATCCAGCGGCGCGGCCAGCTCGAAACCTATTTCGACCGGACCGCCGTGGATGCCTGGGCGCGGCTGACCTCGACGGCCAAGGTGAGCCGCATCCGCGAGACCGTGCGTGCAGGGCGTGATCGCATGCGCTCAACCCTGCTTGACTGGCTGCCGGCGGATCTCGAAGGAAAACGCGTTCTTGATGCCGGTTGCGGCACCGGCGCGCTGTCGGTAGAGGCAGCACTGCGTGGAGCCGAGGTCGTCGCGATCGATCTCTCGCCGACCTTGGTCAAGCTGGCGGCCGAACGACTTCCCACGGCTCTCGGCAAAGGCAGCATCGAATTTCGCGTGGGCGACATGCTCGATGTCGGCCTCGGTGAATTCGATCATGTCGTCGGTATGGATTCCCTTATCCACTACCGCGCCAGCGACATGGTCAATGCCGTTCAGGCGTTGGCCGCGCGCACACGCCAGAGCGTGCTTTTCACTTTCGCTCCGAGCAATCCGTTGCTCACGGTAATGCACAACGTTGGCAAGCTGTTCCCGCGCGGTGACCGCGCGCCGGCGATCGAGCCGGTCGCCGAATCGACCCTGCGGCGACTGATTGGTTCGCACGCTGCGATGAATAGATGGCAGATCGGCCGCAGCAGTCGTATCAAAAGCGGTTTCTATACATCGCATGCGCTGGAGCTGGTGCGCAAGTGAAGATCAACACCAACCTCGCCAAACGCTGGACGCGGCTCGCCCCGCAATTCCTGCCGTTTGCCGACGCGGCGACCCCTCAACTGCCGCTTGGACGCCTGTTGCGACTGTCGCTGTTCCAGGTGACGGTCGGCATGGCCATCAGCCTGCTGATCGGTACGCTCAATCGCGTCATGATCGTGGAGTTGAAGGTATCGGCTACCTTGGTCGGTCTGATGATCGCGCTGCCTCTGGTCTTCGCGCCATTCCGCGCCTTGATCGGTTTCCGTTCCGATACGCACAAGTCAGTGCTCGGTTGGCGCCGCGTGCCCTACATCTGGTTCGGCAGCCTGCTCCAGTTTGGCGGTCTCGCATTCATGCCGTTTGCCTTGATTGTGCTTTCCGGCGACACCCATGGACCTGTCCTCTACGGCCAGATTGGCGCGGCGCTCGCGTTCCTGCTGATTGGCGCGGGCATGCACACGACGCAAACCGTGGGGCTTGCGTTGGCCACCGATCTCGCCCCGGATGAATCGCGCCCTCGCGTTGTCGCGTTGATGTGCACGATGCTGCTGATCGGCATGGCCTTGAGCTCGGTCATCTTCGGCTGGTTGCTGGCGGACTTCAGTCAGCTGCGCCTGATCAAGGTGATACAGGGTACGGCCGTCGTCACCATGTTGCTCAATATCGCGGCGCTGTGGAAGCAGGAAGCGCGCGATCCGGCCCTCAGCGCGCCAGACCGCGCGCTACCGACATTCAGTGATTCGTGGCAGGAATTCAGTCGTGATCGACTGGCCGTGCGGCGTCTGGTTGCGCTGGGCATTGGCACGGTTGCTTTCGGCATGCAGGATATCCTGCTGGAACCCTACGGCGGCGAGGTGCTGAAGTTGTCCGTATCGTCGACGACCCTGCTCACCGCAATTCTCGCGGCGACCGGCCTGACTGGTTTCGTCATGGCTGCACGCGCGATCCAGCGTGGATCCGATCCTTATCGAATCGCCTGCATGGGCGCACTTTACGGTCTCGTCGGGATTACCAGCGTGATTTTTGCTGCGCCATTCGAATCGATCGTTCTGTTTGCGATTGGCGTGGGTTTCATCGGTTTCGGCAGCGGCCTGTTTGCGCACAGCACTCTCACCACGGCTATGCGACTTGCGCCACCGGGTCAAATCGGCCTCGCCCTCGGCGTCTGGGGCGCCGTCCAGGCAACCGCTTCCGGTGGTGCGATTGCGATCAGCGGCGTGTTGCGCGATACCGTCAACAAAGCGGCGCTGGGCGGCCACCTGGGCGATGCGCTCAACGGTTTGGCCACCGGATACGGCTTCGTCTACACCATCGAAATCGTATTGCTGTTCGCAACACTTATCGCAATCGGTCCGCTCGTGCGCTATGCAAAGCGCGACCCGAATGTTTCCACAGGTGGGACGGCTCCGGCCGACCTTCATTTCAAATCCCTAAACGCAGAGGCTGTCCAATGAACCAAGGAGCGATCACCTCATCCATCGACATCGCCCAGGTAACCCTTTACCTGTTCTGGATTTTCTTTGCCGGGCTCATCTTCTATCTACGCCGCGAGGACAAGCGCGAAGGGTATCCGCTGGAAGATGCCGACGCCCTGGCACAAGGCGTCCGCGAGGGCTTCCCGAGCCGTCCGGATCCGAAGACCTTCGTGCTCCCGCATGGCGGAACGCGTGTTCGGCCAGAGGCGGCGATACCGCGCCCACGTTCACCATGGCAGCGCGAGCCGGTTGAGCCGATTGGCAATCCGCTGCTTGCCGGCGTAGGACCGGGTTCCTGGGCAGATCGCCCGGACGAGCCAGATCTGACCCTCGAAGGCGAGCCGAAAATTGTGCCGTTGCGTGCTGACCCCACTTACTCACTGAGTGCGCGCGACCCAGATCCTCGCGGCAAAAACGTATTCGGCGCCGATGGCGAAGTCGGCGGCAAGGTGACGGATATCTGGGTGGACAGGTCTGAACGCCTTTTCCGCTATCTCGAAGTGGAGGTAAAAGACGGACGTCGGGTCCTGCTGCCGATCAACTTCTCGAAAGTGACCGATCGCGGAACGGTGCAGGTTCGCTCGATTCTCGGCGGTCAATTCGCCGACGTGCCGGGTTTGCATACTCCGGATCAAGTTACGATGCTGGAAGAGGAAAAAATCGTTGCCTATTATGGCGCAGGCACTCTCTACGCAACGCCCTCGCGGATGGAACCCCTGCTATGACGCACGAATCCGCGACCACCGTAAAAGAATTGCCGGAAACGCTGCCGGACGGCGAACATATACTCTGGCAATGCGCACCTGACTGGCGATCGATGTTCCGACGTGTATTCCATGGCCGGAGCCTGATGATCTATTTTGCGGCGCTGCTGATACTACGAGGCGCCAACGTATTGTGGGCGGGTGGCTCGGCAAAAGAAGCATCAGTGGCCATGCTATGGCTTGCGCCCATCGCCTTGTTCGCGCTCGCTGTCGTGGCTGCAGTTGCGTGGCTGAGCGCGCGTACAACCTGGTACACACTGACCGATCGCCGCGTCATCATGCGAATTGGCATCGTGCTGGAAATCACTTTCAACTTCCCTTACAAGGTGATCGACGCAGCGGGCCTGCACGTTTACCCGAATGGCACCGGCGATATTCCTTTTCGATTCATGGAAGGTGAACAGATCGCCTATGTGCATCTCTGGCCGCACGCGCGGCCGTGGCACTTCCGTCGCACCGAGCCGATGCTGCGCTGCGTGCCAGACGCGGCACGCGTGGCTGATTTACTTTCACGCGCCATGGCTGCGCACATGAGCGGATCGGAACTGCCGATCCGCCCCATGGACGCTGCGGATAACCCCGCGATCAAGCAACATGCCGAGCACGCGACCGCCCATGCCGCCTGAGCCACGAGAAAGTCAATGACCGAGCATGCGCACAACGCACAGTTTCCAAAGCTTCCGCTGTATACGGGAATTGCGCTGATTGGTGCCACGATGTTGCTGGTGAGCATGGCACGCATGACGGGTGTTGGCGAAGTTCGCACACCTCAGGATGCAGTCATCTCGGAGCGCCTGTTGCATTTTGCCGATATGAGTGATGGCGGAATCAGCGTGCAGGATGCCACTACCGGACAACTGGTCGAGACGATTGAGCCTGGAACCAATGGTTTTTTGCGGGGCACTCTTCGCGGGCTCTCGCGCGAACGCAAGCGCGAAGGCATCGGGCCCGAGATTGCATTCCGTCTCACCGGTCGTAGCGACGGGCGCCTGTTGCTGCAGGATCCCGCGACTGGCCGTCTGATCGATCTTGGCGCTTTCGGCCCGACCAATGCGGCCGTCTTCGCCCGCCTGCTTTCGGAAAAGCCGCAGGATTCCGGTGCGCGGGTCGCGTTGAAATCCGACTCCGGCCAACTGTCCCTCTCGTATGACAAGCGCGAGCCGATTCGAGCTGATTCTCCAGCCCAGCAATCCAACTAGGATCCACCGTCATGACCTCCGCTGTCGCCGGCCGTACGCCCAATGAGTCCACGCAACGCGCGCAGCGCGACACCATCCTGTCGCCGCGGTTCTACACGACCGACTTTGCCGCGATGGATCGCATAGATATCAGCCCTGTGCGTGCTCAATGGGACGTATTGATGGCGGAGTTCGAGGTGGATGCCAATGCAGTGCACTTCCAGCGTCCGGCCAATCTCGACAAGGATTACTCTCACCTGCCGGAAGGTCTGTATCAGGAATTCGTCGATTTCATGATCAGTTCGGTAACCGCCGAATATTCCGGCTGCGTCCTCTACGCCGATATCAAAAAGCGCACGACGAATCCGGACTTGCAGAAACTGTTCGGCTACATGGCGCGTGATGAGGCCCGCCACGCCGGTTTCATCAACCAATGGCTGAAAGACTTCGGCATTGCCGTTGATCTGGGTTTTCTAACTCGCGCTAAAAAATATAAATATTTTCGTCCGAAGTTCATCTTCTACGCAACGTATTTGTCCGAGAAGATTGGTTACGCGCGCTACATCACCATCTTCCGGCAGATTGAAAAACATCCCGAGTTGCGCTTCCACCCGATCTTCCAGTGGTTTGATCGCTGGTGTAACGACGAGTTTCGTCATGGCGAGGCGTTTGCGCTGCTGATGCGCGCCAATCCGAAATTGCTGGGTGGCATCAATAAGCTATGGATTCGCTTCTTCGTGCTCGCCGTATTCGCGACGATGTACGTGCGCGACCACGATCGCCCGGAGTTGCACAAGGCTCTGAACTTTGATCCCTCCACCTACGACTTCACGGTTTTCCGAATCACCAGCGAAATCACCCAGCAAGTATTTCCGCTAACACTGAATCTGGACGATCCGCGCTTTCATGCGGGGCTCAAGAAACTGCTCAAGATCAACATGGATTATCAGCAGGCCAAGACTCGCGGCGGTATGATCTCTAGATTAAGGAGACTCGGCTTGGCCGCGAGCGCCGCGCTGACTTTCGCGCGCCTGTACTTTCTTCCGGCCAAGGCCAATACGCTGCCCGCAGACGTGCGTCTCGCCCCGACCTGGTAGCCGGTAGACAATGTCGTTCGCCGCGCACTGGTCGCCGATCCTTTTCACGCTATTCCTGTGGTGGTTCAGCACAGGGGCGATCCTGTATCTGGACGGTCTGCCACGCCGCACCTTTCGCTGGAGCGTGGCCGGCGCAAGTGTCGTATTGATCGCTGCTCTGTTCGCGCTTTACAAGACCGCGAATGACACGAGCATCAGCGCTGTCTACTGTGCCTTCGCCTGCGCATTGCTGGTGTGGGGCTGGGTTGAAATCACCTTTTTGATGGGCTTCATAACCGGGACGCGCACGACAAATTGCCCGCCGGGCAGTTCCGGCTGGCCGCGCGCCTGGTACGCCTTTCAAACCATTCTCTACCATGAGATTGCCTTGCTGGTTGGCGCGTTGTTGATCGCCAGCCTGACCTGGGATGCTCCCAATCAGCTGGGAATATTGACATTCGCCATCCTCTGGATCTCGCGCCAGAGCACCAAGCTGAACCTGTTTCTCGGTGTACGAAACTTGAGTGAGGAATTCCTGCCGGATCATCTACGCTACCTGCAGACCTACTTCACGCGCCGTTCCATGAATCCGCTTTTCCCATTTTCCGTCACGGCCGGCACCATAGCTGCGGTCATGCTTTGGAAAGCGGCTCTCGTATCTGACGTGGTGGTTGGCGAGGCCATTTCGCTGACGTTCATGGCGACGCTGTTGACATTGGCGATGCTTGAGCACTGGTTTCTGATTTTGCCAATCAATTTCGGTGCGCTGTGGGAATGGAGCATGGGCTCGCGCAGGAAATCAATGAAATCCCACGCTGGTCAAGCCAAGCATCAAGCAATGCCAGCGCGTCTGCACGGCACTGCGAGCAGCCTGCCAAAACCCGTCACCGAAGACCTGACTTCAACCACCTAACCTGTTGCACCGCCGTCGCAAAAGCATGTGCCCAGCTCGCAATCACCCTTCAATGAGAGAGAAAATCAAAATGAAAAACGTATTGAAATCCGAGCAAACCGACACGGCTCGCCGGCAGTTGCTGATCGCGACCGGCGCCATGGTTGGCATGGCGGTGGTTGGGCTACCGCGCCTGTCGCGCGCCGCAGACCTGCCGCACCTGGCCACAGACGATCCGACCGCACAAGCGCTTGGTTACAACGAGGACAGCAGCAAGATCGACAGTGCGAAGTATGCCAATCACAAGCCAGACATGGCCTGCGCGAATTGTAATTTCTATCAGGGTGCTGGCGCGGATTTCGGTCCTTGCCAACTCTATCCAGGCAAAGCGGTGAACGCCAAGGGTTGGTGCGCAGGCTACGCAAAGAAAGCCTAGCAAGAAGCTACATCTATCGTTATGAATGACGATTTACGCCAATGATGACAATGGGAAAATCCCGATTCGCGGCACTTCTGTCCGGGATAAGTTAGCGACCGTGGTCGCAGAGTCCTGCCCTGTCTGGCCAACCAGCGTGAAATCGAAATTGTCGATTCAAATACAATTTCCCGTCATCCCGGTTTACGCCGGGATGACGGGAAATTCGACGTACCCGGAATAATTCGTCGCCCGCGTGCCATCGAGCGATGGTCGCGTGTAGAGCTCGAATCACAGCCAAAAATCGTTCCGGACAGCAGTGCGATTCGCGGGGCCTGAGCTTGATCTTGGCTTTCAGATCTGGACGAGACGTCGCGCCGCTCCCGAAGCCCAAGCCATCAATCATTTTCCGCCGTCGACAACGCAATCGCCGAACCGTCAACCACGATCGTGGGGCCGGCAGCCGCGCGGGCCCGCCGGGCGGGCCCCGGGGGGTTATACCCCCAAACCAAGCCGCCCCCGGGGTCCACCACGCACCAACCCCCCCCCCCCCCCCCCCCAAAC
>JBBQTY010000004.1:0-46456 GCA_038234445.1 Lysobacterales bacterium | reverse complement strand
CGCGCAATCAGCTCCGAACGCATCTGTGCCTGGATCTCGGCTTCGCGGATGCCGCGCTCGGGCGCTGCGAACAGGCGCCGCGTGAAATCCCAAGCCAGCCCCGAATCCTGCATGCCTTCCCTCTGCGCGCGTGCCTCGGCGAGCAGGGCGCGGATCTTCTCGCTGAGATTCACTGCGCCGGTCAACTCGACCGAGGAAAGATAGGTCAGATCATCCTCATCGAGTCGGATCGTAATCGTTTGCTTCGCCACTGTCAGGTCTCGTTGCCTCAGTGGATACGACTGTATTCCGAACGTATTACGATTGCAATACGTTCGCCTGGTCTTTGCGAGAGTTGCCGGTGCGCGCGGTACGCGCGCAGCGGCATCTTCCACCCGATGTTTTTTATTGTTGAACTATTTGCCTTGCTTGAGCAAATCACGGATTTCGGTCAACAGAACAACATCGGCGGGCGGCGCGGCGGGCGCTTCCTCTTCCTTCTTGCTGACCCGGTTGATCGCCTTGACCACGAGAAAAATCGCGAACGCAACGATGGCGAACTGGATCATCGTGTTGATAAAAGACCCGTACAGGATCGCGACTTCTCCCTTGCCATCGGCGCCAGCGGCAGTCAGCACATATTTGTAGGAGGAGAAGTCGATGCCGCCGATCAGATTGCCGATCGGCGGCATGACCACGTCATTGACCAGCGAGGTGACGAACTTGCCAAATGCTGCGCCGATGACAACACCGACGGCGAGATCGATGACATTGCCGCGCATGGCGAATGCCTTGAATTCCGACATCATGCTCATGTTGACTCCTTCAGGGTGTGGAGGGATTTTGACGACCGCGTCGGTCGTGGCTCCACTTTATCCAGATCGTCCAGCGCGCGCAGCAATGTTGCGATGTTTTACCAACAACGAAGCAATAACAAAGGAAAGGCATCGAAGCCAAGTAGCAAGGTCGCGGCCTTTGCTCCGATCGCTGGTGAAGGAAAAGTCGTCGAACCCGTGAAGCCATTTCGCGGCGCTCAATAGGGTTCTCGGATAGAAGTCTATCCATTGAAATTCCTGACGCACACGGGCGCATGGATTCGATTCGGCGTAGGAGCCCGTTCACGGGCGATGCTTTCACGAATTCTGCAAATAGCTCGCGACTGGAGGCGCTCCTAAAGCGGCGAGCGGTTTGCTGCGATTCCCTGTTGTCCTCAGTCGACGCGTGCGCCTCAAACAATCTTTCCCTCAAGCACCGCGACGCCTTCGAGTTCAGCGCGAAAGTGGTCGCCTTTGACCAGCCCTGCAACGCCTGCGGGAGTGCCTGTGAAGATCAGGTCGCCAGACTGGAGCTCATAGAGTTTCGACAGTTCATGGATGATTTCGGCGGTACTGAACAGCATGCTGGCCGTATCGGTTTGCTGACGCAGTTGCTCGTTCACGCGCAGGCTGAGTCGGATATTCCCCGGGTGCCCCATCTCGCTGACTCTGTGCAGTGCCGAAACCGGAGCGGAGCAGTCAAATCCCTTGGCCGTATCCCAGGGATTGCCCTTGGCCTTGGCGACAGCCTGGAGATCACGCCGGGTCAAGTCGAGACCGACGCCGTAGGCGTAGACTTTTTCAAGCGCGCGATCGACCGGAATATCGCGGCCACCGGTCGCGAGTGCGACGATCATTTCTACTTCATGGTGAAGCTCGGTTGTACCTGGTGGGTACGGGACATCACCGTTGTCGATCACGATCGCATCGGCTGGCTTGCTGAAGAAGATCGGATTCGTGCGATCCACCGGCGACCCCATTTCCTTTGCGTGATCAGCATAGTTGCGCCCGATGCAGTAGATGCGATGGATCGGAAATCGAAGATCGGTTCCGGCGACCGCGACGGTCGGTTGGGCGTGTGGTGCGATGGCGAAGGTCATGCGGCGGAGTCCCTGGGAGCTGTCGTCTTCGGGATTCTGTGCGGTCGAGCGCGCCGCTGTCGAGCCCCTTTAAGCGTATCGCATGCGTTTTTCGACGCTGCGAATGCACCTGTATTGTGACAGGCGTCATGCCCGGTTGATGATGGTGGTGCGTTGTGAATTATCGGATGCAACGGCAACCTATGGCAGACTCAGCGCCCCCGCGGGCAGTCAGGATTGTGAGAATGGACAACAAGGGCGAATTGCTCAATCAATTGCGTATCGATCGGAACAAGGTCGAGCCGCCGTCGCGTGCGCCGTGGATCATCGCCCTGATCCTTGTCGTGCTTGCGGTCGCGGGCGCTGGCGCCTGGTGGTGGATGTCCTCGCAACAGCGTTTCGAGGTCTCTGCCGTGGCCGCGGTGGTGCCATCGGCGAGTGGTTCCGGATCGACCGCTGTGCTGCAAGCCACGGGCTACGTGACGGCACGCCGACAGGCGACGGTTTCCGCACAGATTACCGGCACGCTTTCCGAAGTGCTGATCGAAGAAGGCGAGCATGTCGAAGCGGGTCAAGTGCTGGCCCGACTCGATGACACGGCACAACAGGCAAATGTGGCCCAGGCACAAGCGCAAATCGCCCAGGCGCGCGCGCAGGTGGGGCAGATCAAGGCCCGATTCGATCAAGCGCAACGAGATCTGGTGCGCCAGCAGGATCTGGTCGGACGCAAGCTGGTCTCGAAACAGGCCGTTGAGACCGCGCAGACCGAAGTCACTTCGCTGGCCGCTCAACTCACCGCACAACAGCGCAGCGTGGATCTGGCGTCCGCGCAAGCGCGTAGCGTGCAAGTACAGCTCGACTACACGACCGTACGTGCGCCGTTTGCCGGTGTGATCATCGCGAAGGCGGCCCAGGTGGGTGAAATCATCTCGCCGTTGTCGGCCGGTGGCGGATTCACGCGGACGGGCGTCGGCACCATCGTTGACATGGATTCGCTCGAAATCGAAGTCGACGTCAATGAGTCCTACATCAATCGGGTGACTCCGGGCGCGCCTGCCGAGGCCGTGCTTGATGCCTATCAGGATTGGACGATTCCGGCCAAGGTGATTGCGATCATTCCGACCGCCGATCGTGGCAAGGCCACGGTCAAGGTGCGGGTAGGCCTCGAACAGAAGGATCCACGTATCCTGCCCGACATGGGCGCACGCGTTTCGTTCATGGAAGAAAAGGCGGCATCTCCCATTGCCGCCGAACCGCCGAAGGGCGTCTTGCTGCCCGGAACCGCGATCGTCCAGCGCGAGGGCAAGAGCGTGGTGTTTGTGATCAGTGAAGACCGTGTCGCCGCGAAACCGGTGGTTCCCGGACAGAATATGGGTGACTTGCGTCTCGTCGAGGGCATCGCCGGATCAACCCAGGTTGTTCGTGAGCCGCCAGCCGAGATGAAAGATGGCTCACGTATCGAAGTGAAGAAATAAACCCGATTGCATCAGACAGGCGGATTGACCCTCGTGAAAGCGACGTCGATCAACCGAGATTCCCGGAAATCAGGAGAAGCACGTGGCAAACATTGTCGAAATCCGCGACGCGAGCAAGACCTACGAGCGCGGCAAGCAGAAGGTTGAAGTTCTCCACCACATCGATCTGAATATCGAGCAAGGTGATTTCCTCGCACTGATGGGTCCATCCGGCTCGGGCAAGACCACCTTGCTCAATCTGATTGGTGGCCTCGATTCGACCACGGGCGGTTCGATCAGCGTGAGTGGTCAGCGCATCGACAACCTCGGCAGCGGCGCGTTGGCCAAATGGCGCGCAGCCAATGTCGGCTTCATCTTCCAGTTCTATAACTTGTTGCCGATGCTTTCGGCGCAGAAGAATGTCGAGGTGCCGTTGTTGTTGACCAAGCTTTCAGCCGCCGAGCGCAAGCGCAACGCTTCGATCGCCTTGCAACTGGTCGGACTATCCGATCGCGCCAGTCACAAGCCGAATGAGCTGTCAGGCGGTCAGCAGCAGCGTGTCGCGATTGCGCGCGCAATCGTTTCAGACCCGACCCTGCTGGTTTGCGACGAACCGACTGGTGATCTTGATCGCCAGTCCGCGGAAGATGTTCTTGGATTGCTGCAACTGCTCAATCGCGAACACGGCAAGACCATCATCATGGTGACTCATGATCCGAAGGCCGCCGAGTACGCGACGCATACCCTGCATCTGGACAAGGGCACCTTGGTCGAGCAAACGGTCGCTTGAAGCGGAGAACGCAATCATGAAATATTTTCATTTGATCTGGGCCGCCTTGTTCCGGCGCAAGACGCGGACGATGCTGACCCTGTTGTCGGTACTTGCGGCTTTCGTATTGTTCGGACTGCTCGATGCCGTGCGCGTGGCGTTCAGTTCTGGCAGCGACGCTGCGGGTGTCGACCGCATGGTCGTTTCGTCGAAGTACTCGATCATTCAAGGCTTGCCGCAAAGTCTGGCCAAGCGCGTCGAAGCAGTGCCCGGCGTCAAGAACCTGACCTGGTCGAACTGGTTTGGCGGCTACTACCAGGATCGCAAGAACCAGATGGTGAATATCGCGATCTCACCGACTCAGTTCGAAATCTATCCCGAGATGATCGTGCCGCCTGACCAGCTCAAGGCATTCGAGGCGACCCGCACCGGCGCCCTGGTCGGCGAGGCGATGGCCAAACGCTGGGGTTGGAAAATTGGCGACAAGATTCCGATCAGCGGTGCGATCTTCCCGAACAAGGCTAGCGGGGATACCAACTGGACATTTGATCTGGTTGGCATGTTCCACGTCAAGGACGCGAAGATGCGCGGCATGGAGCAACAGCTGTTCTTTCGCTGGGATTATTTCGATGAGGCCAACAGTTTCGCGAAGCATGAGTTGGGCTGGCTGGTCGTTCAAGTTACGGACCCCGCCAAATCCGATGAAGTAGCCAAGGCCATTGATGCGATCTCGGCGAATTCGGACCATGAAACAAAGACCCAGACCGAACAGGCCTTCCAGCTATCGTTTGCCAAGCAACTCGGCGATATCGGCTTGATTGTCAGCGCGATCATGGGTGCGGTGTTCTTCACCCTGTTGTTGCTGACCGGGAACACCATGGCGCAGGCTGTGCGCGAGCGCATTCCGGAGTTGGCAACCCTGAAAACGATGGGCTTTTCCGACAAGACCGTCCTCGGTCTCGTGTTCGGCGAATCCATTCTTCTCGTGGTCATCGGTGGCACGCTAGGCTTGGGGCTGGTCTCGGTTCTGCTGCCGATAATCGGCAACGCGACCGGCGGCACGTTGCAGTTACCGCCCGTCGTACCGGGAACCTGGACTACGGGACTGCTGCTGATGATCGGTATCGGCTTGCTGGTCGGCCTGTTGCCGGCATTGCGTGCTATGCGCCTGAATATCGTCGATGCATTGGCTGGCCGCTGAGGAGAACGGACATGAAAAAAATAAAATCGTTTCTTTCGGGCCTTGGCATGTTCCTGATCATCCTGCTTTCGGTCGGACTCTGGGTTGTCTTGCCATGGCAAGGACTGCTCGCGCTCTTGCTGATTCTCGTACTTTGGATGGCATTGACGCGTATGGGTCGCCAAGCGGCCGCGGTGACCTGGGTGGGTGTGTCGACGCTGCGTCAACGGCTCGGTGCCTCTTCGGTGATCATCGTCGGCATTGCCGGGGTGGTCGGTGTGCTCGTTGCCTTGCTGGCAATGGGTGATGGATTGCAGAAGACGCTCAAAAGCACTGGCGATACCGAAACCGCGATTGTCTTGCGTGGCGGCGCAACGGCCGAATTGAGTTCCGGAGTTTCACGCGAGGACGCGACCCAGATCGCGCAATCGGCAGGCATCTTGCGTGATGCCGAAGGCAAACCGATCGTCTCGGGCGAGCTCGTCGTCGTCGCCAACCTTCCGAAGAAATCGACCGGCACCGATGCGAATGTCGAAATCCGTGGCGTGGGTCCGCAAGTCTGGGCACTGCGTCCGAACGTGAAGATCATTGAAGGTCGAAAATTCACGCCGGGATTGCGCGAGATGATTGTCGGCAAGGGCGCGCGCGGGCAATTTGCCGGGCTGGATACAGGCTCGACGATCAACCTCAACAACCAGCAATGGACGATCGTCGGCGTATTCGCTTCAGGCGATGCGCATGAGTCCGAACTCGAGGGCGATGTCGATACCGTATCGGCCGCCTATCGTCGCCAAGGCTACCAATCGGTCACCGTGCGCCTGACTTCAGCGGAGGCACTCGATACCTTCAAGGCTGCGTTGGCGAGCAATCCACAACTTAAAGTCGAAGCCAAGAGCACGCTTGACTACTACACCGCGCAATCGGAAGGCTTGACCAAGGTGATTCGCGTGGTCGGCTTGACGATCGCGACGATCATGGCGATCGGTGCGATTTTCGGTGCGCTCAACTCGATGTATGCGGCGGTCGCCACGCGCGCTCGCGAAATTGCCACATTGCGCGCGATAGGTTTCCGCTCGCCACCGGTGATCGTCTCGGTGATGCTCGAAACGATGCTGCTGGCGTTACTTGGCGGTTTGCTCGGAGCACTCATCGCCTGGTTGATCTTCAACAACTATTCGGTCTCTACCCTTGGCGCCAACTTCAGCCAGGTCGTATTCCAGTTCTCGGTCTCACCGGCGTTGTTGTGGACGGGGGTGAAATGGGCGCTCGCGATCGGCTTCGTCGGTGGTCTGCTACCCGCGGTACGCGCCGCACGACTTCCGGTGACGACGGCGTTGCGGGAGTCTTGACGGTCGGGAATCGAGAATCGGGATTTGGGAATGGGGGGGAGCGAAATTGCGCGAGTTCCTTGCAGGTTCGATTTCCCATTCTCGATTCCCTATTCGCGTTTACGCGCCTTCCCCAAGGTGATCAACGCCACGCCGGCGAGGATCACCGCCATGGCGCTGAGGTCGGTGGGGTGGATGATTTCGCCGAGAAAGAGCCCGCCGAGCAATACCGCAACGGGTGGATTGACGTAGGCGTAGCTGGTTGCAAGCACGGCACGCACATTGCGCAGCAGGTAGAGATACGCGGTGAACGCGATCAGCGAGCCGAACACGATCAGATAGAGCATGGCCATCGTCGCCGACAGGCTCGGCATCGCGTGAAGACGTTCGCCCTGAACGATCGAAATGACACTCAGCGCCGTGCCGCCACTGATCATCTGGGCGGCCGTGTTCATCGATGCCGGAGGCATGTCGCGGCGGCGACTCCAGACCGAGCCAAAGGCCCACGCAATCGCGGCCACAATCAGCGCGATCGCGCCGATCGGTGATCCGCTCATGCCGCTGCCAAGATTGAGCAGGATGACACCAGCGAATCCGATCGCGAGACCCAGCCATTCGAGTCGACTGGGCCAGTCGCGATAGATCGTCCCAAATGCGGCCGCGAACAGCGGCATGCTGGCGACCGCAATCGCGGCGAGCCCGGAGGCTACCGACTGCTCCGCGAAGCAAACCAGGCCGTTGCCGACGCCGAGCAGCAAGGTGCCGGTCACAGCCGCATTGAGCCACTGCGCGCGAGTTGGCGATGGCGAGCCGCGCAGTCGCAAAAACGCATACAGCATGCCGCCGGCAACCAGGAACCGCGCCGCACCAAGCAGAAACGGCGGCCAACTATTCAGGGCAACACGAATGGCGAAGTAAGTCGATCCCCAAATGACGTAGACGGCTAGCAGGGCCAGTGGCACCAGCAAGCGTGGCGAGGTCAACGGCGAGAGCGGCGTCTCGGCTGACCCTTCGCGTTGATGCAGTGGGTTGGAAGATGGCATGAGGCCCACGCATAGGTTCAGGGGGAGAAAAGGTTTGCTGCAGAAAAAATTGGTGCCAGACGACGATGAAGCGAACAGGGCGCGACAACTCGGTCAACGTCGCATCTTGATTGAGCCGCGACATTGTCAGCGTGGGTGATTTTGCCTATTTCCACCAGGACCGCTTTTGCGGCACCGGTTGTGGCCATTGCTGACTCAGCGCTGTTCGCTTTGCTGCGGTTGCTCGATGCGTGCGTGCCGATCAGTGCTTTCGACCACCTTGAACTCGCCGTCGATGACGCCTTCTTCAGCCCTTGCAGCCGTTGGCTGCGAGGGGCTTGGGCGTTTGGCACGAAGGATATGGATCAGGTACCAGATCGAGCCGACAATGAACAATGCGACGAAGGCGAAAAAGCCGAAGAGCACGAGGCCGAGCACCACGATTAATCCGAGTATGCCGCCGATCAGGCGCGCCAGCGGATTGCGCGGACGCAGACTGGATTGGAAAACAAACATGGGCCACTCCTCGATTTGCCACACATGCCGCCGCAGGGCGGTGTAAAACCCACCCATGAGGGTATTCTTGGGGCAGATCCCGAACCGAACAAGTGTCGAAGGTACCCATGAACGATTCCCGCGTGCTCTGCCGCGTCGACGACATCCCTGATGGCGGCGCTATTTCCGTGCGCATCGATTCATCCACTGGCGGGTTCGAGATCATCCTGATGCGTCAAGGCGAGCAGGTGTTCGGCTATCACAACGAATGCCCGCATCAGGGACGCAACCTTGACTATGTGCCGGGCAAGTTTCTAATGAAGGACGGTCGAATTATTTGCGCCGCCCATGGCGCGATGTTCGCGGTCAGTTCGGGTGAATGCGTTTCTGGGCCTTGCAGCAACGGCTTGTTGCGGGTGCCGATCCGGATCGACGGTGACGAGGTCCGATCCGCCTGAGTGTCACAGGGCATTGTACGATGATCCTCGTTGACAGCCCGTCCGCGACTGTCTAGGCTCAGCCTCTTGGTCCGCACCATGCCGTCCAAGCGGCGTGAGCCCGGGCTTCTTGGGTAATCGCAGAGGGTGCCATGCGCAGCAGAAATTCACAGACTCCGAAGCCGACCGAAGCCGAACTCGGCATTCTCAACGTGCTTTGGGAGCGCGGCGAACTGACTGTGCGCGAGCTGCACGAAGCCAATTACCGCGATGACGGAACCGGCTACACAACGTCGCTCAAGATGCTGCAGATCATGCACGTCAAGGGGTTGGTCGAGCGCGATGATTCTCAGCGTGCGCATGTCTACCGCGCGGCAATCAGCAAGGAAATCACGCAGAAGCGCTTTCTTACCGACATCGTGCAACGTGTGTTTGATGGTTCGCCCTCGCAGCTGGTCCTGCAGGCGCTCGGCGGCCAGCCGAATGCAAGCCGAGAGGAGCTC
Organism: Lysobacterales bacterium; assembly: GCA_038234445.1. GTDB lineage: Bacteria > Pseudomonadota > Gammaproteobacteria > Xanthomonadales > Rhodanobacteraceae > Dokdonella. Next base: position 37,395 of record JBBQTY010000004.1, on the reverse strand, counting down.
GATGAAATCCGCGCCTTGCTCGACAGCATAGAATCGGGCTCACAATCATGAACGCCTTGGCTGTGGATCTCTCCTGGGTTCAAGCGCTCGGCTGGAGCTTGATTCATTTTCTCTGGCAGGGTGCTGCCATCGGCGTCCTGTTTGCGCTCGCCAAGGGTGTGTTGCCGAAAGAGCAAAGCGCAACGCGCTACGCGGTTGGACTTGGTGCCTTGGTCGCCTTGGTAATTTGTCCGCTTGTCACTTTTTTTCTTTTGTGGTCGCCCGAAGCGCTGGACGTCGCCTTGACCGGAAGCTTGCCGGCGGCGACGCAGACAACCATCTTGCCAACCGTGACTATTGGAGTCGCGGCCGGCCCGGCAGCGTGGCTGCCGATTCTGGTAGCGGGATGGGTAGCTGGCGTCATCTTGATGGTCTGGCGTGGCTTGCACCAATGGCGCGCCCTTGATCGCATTGCGACGCGACTGGCCTGGCGCCAGACCGAGATCGAAGACATGCTCGCTCGCGTCGCGCATCGGTTCGGCTCACTACCCGCTGTGCGCGTGCTGGTTTCGGCATGCATCGACACGCCAACCCTGATTGGTTGGTTCAAGCCGATCATTCTGCTGCCGGTGGCCGTGGTCACCGGCTTTCCAAGGCATCAACTTGAACTGATTCTCGCGCATGAGCTTGGACATCTGCGGCGTTATGATCATCTGGTCAACCTCGGCCAGGCGATTGTCGAAACTCTGTTGTTCTATCACCCGGTCGTGCACTGGATTTCGCGCGAGGTGCGCCATGAACGCGAAATCTGTTGCGACAATCTTGTCCTGCGTCTGACCGAAAGCGAGCCGCGCGAATACGCACGCACGCTGGCTGCTCTGGAGAATGTTCGTCAGCTTGCTCCGCAGCTGGCGGTGGCGGCATCGGGAGGCATGCTGCTCGAGCGCGTGCGTCGCATTGTCGATGCGGCAGCGCCGCGAACACACAATCGGCGCTCTTTGCTGGGATTCTGGGTGGTAGCCGCCAGTTGCAGCTTGCTGCTTCCGGCGACCATGATTGTTTCGAATCTGATTGACGATAGTGGCAGGGAATCTATCGAGACGATTTCCAAGATCGAGCTCCATGTTGCCAAGCCGCAACTGGATGCCACGATACGGCCTGCATCTTTACCGATCATGACCTTTGCTGATTTGACGCCGATTGTTGCTGAGCGGCGTTCAAGCGAGCCTTCAATGATTGCGCCGCAGCGACCAGTTGAAGCGATCGCTATTGCCCGTGATGAGGCCTTGTCGGGCGAAATGGCAGTTGCGTCGGTTGCTCAGCCATATCAATCAGTCGCCGCGCCGACTGTGGCGCTCGATAGCGCGGATCTCGAAATTCCCGCTGCTCGCGTCGAGCTGGCGGCTGTCAAACCGCTGGTTGCGCTGCAAGCGGCACCGCTCTTGGTGCGCAAGATCTCGCCGGATTATCCCGACAACGGTTTCGGCTCACAGCATTCAAAGGTGGATTTCGAATTCTCGATCGATGCGGGCGGCAATGTGCGCAACGTCCGCATCGTCGCTGGCGAAGCGCAAGGCGCTTTCGCGGTGGCAGCACGCAATGCCCTGCGTCAGTGGAAGTTCGATCCACGCAGTGTCAGCGATCGCCACGGTGAAAAATTCCGCCAGGGATTCGAGTTCGTCAGTAAATCTTACGCTGCCATCGAAGACGTGGAAGGTCATTGCACGCCACCGATCGGCTCACACGTTTGCCGTCCCGGGCGTGGCTATGAGGCATTGAAGAACGAGAAGGCAGGTACGACACCGGCACAATTGCTTGGTGTAACGGATGCATCCGCCGACGAAGCAGACATCTGCATGCCGGAAACCGGCTCGCATCTTTGCCGCTCTGGTGCGCGCGCAAGCATTGCGTTGAAAGTCGATCCCGATCAGGCGACGTCGGCGCATACGATTGTCCTTACCGGCGGATCGAACTGATACAGCGCTACTGAGCTGCCTGATGGCGCGTCAGGGCGGGGCAGATCGCTGATCGTCGTGCATGTTTGAGACGACGCGCTCTGCTCGCCGCTGCGTCAATCTTGCCAACAATCATTGCAATGCTGTCTGCGGCCCGGCTCCGTCGTTCGACCTTTATTTTGCCGCAAACAACAGATTCACTGAAATCAGAGTGGTCACCAGAATCAGTACAGTAAGAGGCAAGCCGACGCGCAGGAAATCACGGGTGCGGTAGCCGCCAGGGCCGGCAACCACGAGCAAGACTGGATTGGCGCTTGGTAGTAAAAACGTGTTCGAAGTCGAGATCGCCACGATCAAGGCATAGGCGGCCGGATTGCCACCGGAGGCCAGCGCGATATTGATCGCCATCGGCACCATCATCACCGCCGCGCCGACATTCGAGATCACCTGCGAAAAACCGAGTGCGAGGATCGCGAGAAAGGCCTGGATCATCCACTGTGGCAGACCGCCGAGATAGACCATGGCTTCCTGGGCGATCCACGCCGCAGTGCCGGTCGAATCCATCGCGCCGCCGAGTGGAATCAGGCAGGCAAGGATGAAAATCGTTTTCCAGTTGATCGCGTTATAGGCCTCGTCCATGCTGAGGACGCCAGCGAGCAGCATGCCAACCGCTCCGACAAACATCGCGACCGCGAGCTTCAGATCGGTGAACAGGCCGAGTCCCATGGCCAGCGCGAAGAAGGTTGCGGCATGCCAGATCTTGTTTGGTCGTTGTTCTTCCTGCGGAAAGTCGGTGACAACGACGAAGTCGCGCGACTCGGCGGCGAGGGTCAGGTCTCGCCACAGCCCGTGAATGATAAGGGTGTCACCGGGGCGCAGCGAGACTTCGCGGACATCTTCGCGGAATACCTGTTCGCCGCGCGTCACCGCGAGCACACTGATGCCGAAACGTTTGCGCAGGCGCAGGTCGCCGACCAGTTGCTTGATCCAGCGTGAGTTCGGCGCAACCACCGCTTCTGCAATGCCGGCCCGGGTCGGATTGAACATGTCGCCAAAGTTGCGCAGCCGCGATTGCATCTTGCACAACTGGTTGTTGGCGAACGCGCTGATGTCTTCGCGCTTGCCGAGTACTCCGAGCACGCTGCCGACCCAGATCATCTGATCGCCAGGCGGGGCCAGGCGCGCCTCGTTGCCGGTCTTCAGTGCAAGGATCAGCGGCGCTGCGTGCAGGCGCTCGGCTTCGACCACGCTCATGCCAACCATTGGGCTCTCGGCGGTAACGGTCAGTTCCATGACCTCGCCATCGATGCCGTACATCTCGGCGAAGTAGGTTTCGGTGCGGCCTGGCGTGACTTTCTGCTTCTCTTCTTCGCTCGGCCAGAGGCGCGGAGTCAGCAAGGCGAAATAGGTGAGACCGACAATCAGCAATGGAATGCCGATCGGTGCGATCGCGAACAACGGGAATGGATCGATGCTTTGCGCGCCCGGGGGCAGGTTGCGATTTGCACTGGCGACCAGATCGTTGAGCAGGATCAGTGGCGAGTTCGAGATCATCGTCATGTTGGTGCCGGCCAGGATGCAATAGGCCATCGGCAGGAGCAGGCGTTTCAGCGGAATTCCGGTGCGCGAACTGACGCGGCTGACCACAGGCATGAACAGGGCTGCCAGTGCCTGGCTCTGGATGATCGACGACATGCTGCCGACCATCGCGTTGATGAGGTACGAGACGCGTGTCTCGACGCCTCCGGCGAGTCGCAAAATGAAGTTGGCGGCTGTGCCGAGCACGCCCGTGCGATCAAGGCCTGCGCCCATGATCATTACCGCGATCAATGACATCACCGCGTTGCCAGCGAATCCGTCGAACAATTGGTCGACCGGCATCAGCCGGGTAACGCCGATGACAACAATCACCAGCAGGGCAACCAGATCTCCGCGAACCCACTCGAGAATCAGCATGACCACGGTGAACACCAGCAGACCCAGCACAAGGGCCATGTCGGTGGTCAGGGTCAGGCTCATGTCCATTGCTGTGTTCTATCGATCCGTGTTCGTTGTGCTGGCAGGCGAGGGGTCAACTGCGTTCGTGGAGCAGATCCCACACACCGTGGCCAAGGCGCACGCCACGTTTTTCGAAATGCGTATTGATCCGCCACGCGGGCATATCGGAGTATGCCCCGAGTCCTGCCCGGTTGCGCCATTGCGGCGATGAATCGACGACCTCCAACATGTGCTCGGCATACTCCGCCCAATCGGTTGCCAGATGCAGCAAGCCACCGGGCCGCACTCGTGACGCAAGCAACTCCAGAAATTCCGGCTGGATCAGGCGTCGTTTGTGATGACGTTTCTTCGGCCATGGATCCGGAAAGTAGATGCGTACCTCGTCCAGCGAGCCCGGTGCGAGCTGTTTTTCGAGCACCTCGACCGCGTCATGGTTGCTGACCCGGATATTGTCTGCATCGGCATCGGCAAGCGCATTCATCAGTCGACCCACGCCAGGGCGGTGAACTTCGATGCCGATAAAGTTTCGATCGGGTTCATTGATACTCGCATGCAGCAGTTGCTCGCCATTGCCGAAGCCGATCTCGAGCACGACTGCAGCGGGGCGCGGAAACAAGATCGACAAATCGATCGGTTGGCTGGAGTAATCCAAGCCGAAGCGCGACCAATGCGCATCGAAAGCCTGTGATTGGGCCGGCGTGATGCGACCTTGGCGCAGCACGAAACTGCGCACGCGACGTGGCTCGGCGACTTCTTCGGGCGGCCGATTCGAATGGCGAGGGTCGGTCATCGCGATTCGCCGATTGTGCGAGGCGCCGCCGGCACCTCTTGCAGAAACTTGAATCGCCTAGCGCCGTTCACCAGGCCTGAGCAACAGCCCTGGCCGGTCTTGATCAGAGCGTCGTTTTCGGCTTCTGTCATGGAGTATTCAAACATCCACAGGATGTATGGCGCACGCTCATCGCAGCTGCGCAATGGACAGGGCGACTTGCCTTGTCATGGGCGTCGCCATTTCGTTCGATATTCATGCGCGCATTCTAGTGCATTGAGGTTTTTGTCGATGCCCTGGATGCAAGCCTTCGAATGTCCACGCGGTGATGCCTCGCCCCTCACACATGACAACGCCGCAGATGACTGCGGCGTTGTGGTTGCAGGCGAATCACGCCTCTTGAAAATCAAACTCAATCGCTTTCGCGACGTTTACGCTGATCGTTGTTGTTTTCGTCTGAATTGTCTTTCTCGCGAGCCTTGCGCTGTTGCGGTTGTTGAACTTGCTGGCGCGGCTGGACAACCGGTGCTTGCTGCGGTTGTGGAGCCGAACGAGGCTGCATTTCGCGACGCTCCGGCTGTGGGGCTGCCTCGCGCTGCTGCATTTCGCGACGCTCGGGCTGTGGGGCTGCCTCGCGCTGCTGCATTTCGCGACGCTCCGGCTGTGGGGCCGCCTCGCGCTGCTGCATTACGCGACGCTCCGGCTGTGGGGCCGCCTCGCGCTGCTGCATTTCGCGACGCTCCGGCTGCGGGGCTGCCTCGCGCTGCTGCATTACGCGACGCTCCGGCTGCGGCGCGGGCTCGCGTTGTTGAAATTCGCGACGTCCCTGCTGTGGTGCGTCTTGACGTTGCTGAATGTCGCGACGCTGCTGCACATCAGTTCCCTCACTCCGACCAGAATCTTCGCGATTTCGCTCTACTGCCTGCGGATTGGCCCGAATCGTGGTTGGCCTGCGCTGCTCCGGTGCACTGATTGTGCGTGAAGAGTTGTCGCGTTCGACGGACTGACGCGGGCTTGTGGCGCGCTCGGAACGTTGCTCGATATCAACCGCTGGCCGCGGCTGGACTGATGGCGACATGCGCTCGCCAGTCTCCATGCGTGGTGCGCGGACCGTATTGGAAGGCGCTCCATCACGGCCGCGTTCGATGCGGGAATTTTCCGGCGCGCGCCCGTTGTTGGTTTCCACCCGTGATGGACTGGTATTCGAGCGAGTCGAGCGGGCATTCGCATCATCACGTGAACGGATCGGCATGGCCGTCGCGGCTGGACGATCCCCGCTGACTACGTCAATGCGCCGCGTTTGGCCCGCATTGGCATTCGGCCTGGAAGCCGAAAGCTCACGCATCTCGGCAGCGGCCAGAGGTTGGTTGTCGTTGCGCGAGATCGCGCGAATACGTTCCTGCGCATCGAGACGGCGAGCGGGAGGAGCGGTACGTGCGATGACCTGACGATCGAAGGTTGCACGTTGCACTGTGCGGCCACCATCGCCACGCGCTGAACCGCCTCCGACAAAGCTTCTTGCCGTCGGCGCCACCTCGATTCGACTGACCACACGACCCTGAGCCAGTAGCGACTGGTTCACCTGAACGCGTGAACGCTCGACTGAGCGCGCATTGATGAAGGTGTCTCGGGATACGGCTGTGTACGCGCGCTGATCGTTGCGGTACGCATAATTGAAGTTGTTGATTGTCTGGCCGCGCGAATAGTCGTTGTACACGTTGCTGATGTAGGTGTTGTTGATGATGGTCGTATTGCGCGAGTTGATATTGTTGAAATAGTTGCGCGAGCCTTGGTACCAAGGGACGTAGACATCGCTTGGCCCGAGCGGAAACCAACCTACCGGGCCACCACTGGAAACGCTCACGCTGAAGCCGCCGCCGCCGACAAAGGCAACCAATGCGGGCGCATAAATGGAACGTACATTACGCGGTCCAGGGACCCAGCCCCAGCGGCTGTCCACATAGGCCCAGCGACCGTAATGCGACGGGGCAAATCCCCACGGTTGATCGTCGACCCAGGTCCAACCCCACGGGTCGATCCAGGACCAATGCCCATTCCGATACGGGGTCCAACCCGCGTCAACGCGTGTTGGATACCAGATCGAACCATAGGATGCCGCTGAGCTCCAGCTGCCGTAGTCATCAAGATCTGCGTAGCCGATCGTGTCCTCTGACACATAGCGTCGCGATGGCGAGCGCGCATAGCGGTCGGCTCGCTCGGAGCACCATTGGTCAAAGTCATCCTGCCTTGGCAGGTCGAGGACTTCATAGTCTTTCAATTGCGAATCGTAGAAGCGGTACGACTCACCTTGGCGAATCTGGAAGCTTGCATTGTCGCGGCCGTAGACCTCGCCGTCGCCGTCGATGACCGAGACCATGGTCGAGTCGCCTTTGGGAGCGATATCGATCCGATACTCGCCAGGCTGGTCAATGACTAGCGCGAGCGTCGGTGTATCAACCTCGTAGGTTTGACCCTGAAAAATCCGGCGTACCGTTAGATTGAGCGTTCCCGCCGTCAGTTCGACCTGAGCGGCCGAGTCATCGAGATTGAGCAGCCTGAAGGAGGAGCGTTCATCAAGACGCAGCGTTGCCGCGCCGACCTCCATTTCTGCGCGAGAAGCACGATCGGTGTACAGGCTATCGCCGGTAATCAGAGGACGATTGAGTCGTGCCTCGGACCACTCGTCAATTCCCGCAGGCTGCATGCTGACATCGCCCCTCGTATAGCTGAGACGGGCGACTCGACTCGGTGGATCCGCCAATGCCTGGCCGGCTGCTGAAAGTAGCAGCAGCGCCGGAGCCAGACACAGGCAAAAGCGAGACAGGTGGCGATTGAACATGGTGCACTCCTCGATGGATATGTACGCAGCTGAGCTCAAGTCTAGAAACCGTCAGGACGCAGCACGCGCACGCTTATATCAACGCATCGTGGCTGAACGTGAACCGTCCATGGCGAGCTCTTGCAAAGATTCATCATTTCTCCGCAATGGCCATGCCAGGCGCGCCCAAATCCTGCTTGCCGAGCAGACTCATTGGCGGATAATCTGCTCGCCCCTGCGGGTGTAGCTCAATGGTAGAGCTGTTGCTTCCCAAGCAACTGACGAGGGTTCGATTCCCTTCACCCGCTCCATACCGATCCGACTTTCGCATTGCGGATCTGGTCGCAGCCCGTTCCAACGCTTCGATCGAGTCCGCACGAACATGAAGATCGCTATCCTTTCGCGTAATTCCTCGTTGTATTCAACGCGGCGTCTGGTCGAAGCAGGTCGCAGTCGCGGCCATAGCGTGCGAGTGCTCGATCCATTGCGCTGCTACATGTGTATTTCGCAACAGGGTTTCGAGATGCGCTACAAGGCGCGCGCGCTGAAGGATTTCGACGCGGTGATCCCACGGATCGGCTCTTCGGTCACGTTCTACGGAACGGCAGTCTTGCGCCAGTTCGAGATGATGGGCGTGAAGACGCCGAACGGATCCGATGCGGTGTTGCGCGCGCGTGACAAATTGCGATCGCTGCAATTGCTCGCACGTGAGCGTATCGACCTGCCCAAAACCGTCTTCGGCGATTACCCGGATGACACCGCCGACCTGTTGAAAATGCTCGGAGATCCACCGCACGTCATCAAGCTCAACGAGGGCGCGCAGGGCCAGGGTGTGCTGCTGGCGGAAAAACGGTCGGCCTCGCAGGGAATGATCGAAGCATTTCGTGGCTTGTATGCCAATTTTATCGTGCAGGAGTTCATTGGCGAAGCCGGCGGCGGTGACTTGCGTTGCTTTGTGATCGGCAATCGCGTGGCTGCGGCCATGCATCGGCAAGCGCCGGAGGGTGATTTCCGCGCCAACCTGCACCGAGGCGGCATGGCCAGCGCCGTCGACCTGACCGCCGAGGAATCCGAAGTCGCGATCCGTGCGGCAGCGACGATGGGGCTTGGCATCGCCGGGGTCGACTTGTTGCGCTCCCGGCGTGGCCCGCTGGTCCTTGAGGTGAACTCATCACCAGGGCTGGAGGGCATCGAGCATGCATCTGGCAAGGACGTCGCCGGTGAAATCATCGCCCACGTTGAGAGCATCGTGCTGGCTGGCAAACCGGTTGTCCGAACAGGCAAGAAGCCAGCTTCCGCCTGACCTCGTGCCTCAGGCAAGAACTGTTGCCGCGGGTTAACGGAAGCATCAGAGTGGCTTAACCTCGATTTAAGCCTTTGATCCCTATAGTCTCACCCACTGTAGGCTCTGCTCGACACTCCTAAGTTTTGGCACGGTGACAGGCAGATTACGGTAATCGGGGCAGTAGCTTTTGGCCCAAGCGAGGTGTGTTCCCCCAAAGGCACCTCCTTGGGCCATTTTATTGCGCTGCAATCCGACTCCCTCCCATTCATTCGCCGATTTCCTGATCAATGCCGTTGATCGGAGATCCGCGCTAAGCTAGTGCCCATGCGCATACTCGTAATAGAAGACAACAGCGATATCGCTGCCAACATCGGTGATTTTCTTGCCGACCGTGGTCACGTGGTTGATTTCGCCGGAGACGGCGTCACCGGCCTTCATCTCGCCGTGGTCAATGAATTCGACGCGATCGTGCTCGATCTGAGCCTTCCTGGCATGGACGGACTGGAGGTCTGCCGCAAGTTGCGCCAGGACGCCCGCCGGCAGACACCGGTGCTGATGCTGACCGCACGAGATGCGCTTGAGCAGAAGCTTTCCGGCTTTGAATCCGGTGCCGATGACTACATGGTCAAACCGTTCGCCCTGCAGGAGCTTGCAGTGCGCGTGGAGGTGCTCGGTCGCCGCGGCAAAGGCATCAAAAGCCGCCTGCTGCAACTCGCTGATCTGACCTATAACCTCGATACCCTGGTCGTCATTCGCGAAGGTAAATCGATCCAGCTCAATCCGATCGGCCTCAAGTTGTTGCAGGCTCTGATGGATTCGGCACCCTCGGTGGTGACGCGGCAGGAGCTTGAAACACGGGTCTGGGGTGAGGAATTGCCCGACAGTGATTCGCTTCGCGTGCATATCCACGGTCTGCGCGCGGCAATCGACAAACCCTTTGAAAAGCCGCTGATCCAGACGCGTCACGGCATCGGCTATCGCATGGTCGATCCGGATGCAGTACCGGCGTAGGCTCCGCAGTCGGATCATCATCTCGTTTGCGTTGTTCGGACTCGGCCTGACGGCCCTGTTTGCGGCAGCCACGATCTACCTGCGCGTGCGCATGGAAGATCAGCTGATCAACGATACGCTGACCCGCGAGCTCAATCATTTCGTCGATTTCAAGCGGGAGAATCCGCAGCCGGATGCACTTTGGAACATGTCGCTTTTCGAAGCGCAGATCGTGCGCGCAGGACGCACCGCGACCGTTCCATTCGCCTGGCAAAAGTATGATTCGGGTGTTTTTGATATCGCTGATCTCGATGCCAAGGGTCACCATCGATCCTACAAGCTGGCGGTCTTCAAGGACAACGAGTTCTGGGCCTATCTGCGTTTTGATGTCAGTTCGCAGAAGCTGACCGAACGACAGTTGCTGATCGTACTGATCATCGCGGTGCTGATCTTTGCGCTGCTGTCCTTGCTCATGGGTTTGTGGCTTTCCTCACGGGTCATGAGTCCGGTGACCGAATTGGCCAATCGTCTGCGCGAGCTGCGAAAATCCGGAAACTACTCGCCGATGGCGCCGCGCTTCGCCAACGATGAAGTGGGTGAGCTGGCGCTTGCGCTGGACGACTATGCCGCGCGTTTGACCCATTTGGTCGAGCGTGATCGAGAGTTCAATGCCGATGTCAGCCACGAGTTGCGCACGCCGTTGGCGGTGATCGCATCGACGGCCGAACTCATGCTGGGGCAACAGGATCTATCGGCGAAGACGCACGAGCGCCTGCGCCGGATTGAGCGTGCTGTGCGCCAATCGACCGAACTCACCGATGCACTTCTGCTGCTATCGCGCAGCGAGCGCCAGGCGCCTGTCGATGGCGAGACCACCGACGTTGCGAAAGTGGCAGAGCAGGTTATTGATATCAGTCGTCCACACTTGGGCAACAAACCGGTCGAAGTGCATCTCAAGCTTGAGCAGCCCTTGTCGACGGTCGCACCCTCCTCGGTGGTCGCCGTCGCCCTGACCAATCTGATCAGCAACGCGTTCAAGTACACCCAGGAAGGCGAAGTGACCGTTATTGTCGGTCATGGTCGCGTATCGGTCGAAGATACGGGGCCGGGTATTGCACTTGAGGATGCCGATCGCCTGTTTGAACGAGGCGAGCGCGGGACCACCCTGGTCAAGGGAGCCGGACTTGGCCTCGCGATCGTACGCCGACTTTGCGAACTATACGGTTGGAAAGTTTCCCTCGCACCGCGTCCGCAAGGTGGCGCCGTGGCCACCCTGCAGTTCGACTATCGGCCCTGAGCGAAATCAGGCAACCGGATCGAGCCAGTTCCAGCGATCTTCGGTCTTGCCGTTGAACAGGCCAAAGAACAGATCCTGCATTTTGCGCGTGATCGGACCGGCCTTGCCTTCGCCGACTGCCTTGCCATCAACCGAACGAATCGGTGTGACTTCGGCTGCCGTGCCGCACATGAAAATCTCGTCGGCGAGATAGAGATATTCGCGGGGCATATCGCGCTCGACGACCTCGATGCCATTCTCTCGTGCGAGAGTCATCAGCGTATGGCGGGTAATGCCATTGAGGATCGCTGCACTGGCCGGTGTCGTGTGCAGCTGGCCGTCGAATACCAGAAACAGATTTTCGCCGGCACCTTCGCTGAGCAGTCCGGTCGAAGCAAGGGCAATGCCTTCACCGAAGCCAAGACGACGCGCCTCACGCGCAATCAAAGTCCCCGAAAGATAATTGCCGCCCGCCTTCGCACCGGTTGGAATCGTGTTCGGTGCCATCCGGTTCCAGCTTGAGACGCAGGCATCGATACCGGCCTCAAGCACGCCCGCACCGAGATAGGGGCCCATTTCCCAGGTCGCCACGGCGACATCGGTCGGCGTTTCGGCAGAAAGACCAAAACCGCCGAGTCCGCGAAATGCGATCGGCCGCAAATAGGCCTTGGTCAGTCCATTCTTGAGGATGACTTCGCGACACGCCGATGCGAGTTCGTCAATCGTGAAGGGGATGACGATGTCGTAGATTTTCGCCGACAGGTAGAGGCGCTTGAGATGGTCGCCGAGGCGAAAAATCGCCGGGCCCTTCGGTGTCTCGTAGCTGCGGATGCCTTCGAAAACGGACGAGCCGTAATGCAGCGCATGGGACATGACGTGCACGGTCGCGTCAGCCCAAGGTTTGATCTTGCCGTTCTGCCAGATGAACTCGGGGTAGCTCGCAGCCATGGTCGAAATCCTCGATAGGTAGCCTTGCATGATAACCGCGTCGGCCGACGCGGGCGATTGCCTTGGGTCTTGGTCACAATTTCATCGTTAAACGGCGGATCCGAAAGACGCTGCTGCTCGTTACCAGGAGCAACAGCTCATGCTCATCGTCCCCGCAAAGGCTTGTCTAGTGATCACAACTTTTGCCATCACGGCAATCCGCCGGAATCACCCATCGACACTGCGTCCAATGGACTCGTCATCCCTGCGCAGGCAGGGATCCAGCGCCTCTGCGTTTGATTCTCAAATGCGGAGGCCGGGTTTTGCACCGCACGCGCGAGTATTCCGACACCCGTCCGCAACGGCAAAGTCGCTGGATCCCTGCCTGCGCAGGGATGACGAGTGGTGGTATGGGGAGCCCCCAGCAAGCTCTGATATCTTTCAGGCCCATCAATTTGTGACGAAAGATGCAATCAAGAGACAAGCGAAGGCAGGGGCTCAATGACTCTGCCAGGATTGGGTACTTGCGCGCTGCTTGTGCAGACTTCCTGTCTTTTTTACTCGTCTCTCACCGCTTATTTTCCCGGCTGCTTTCAACCGCCGAACGATTGGTCAAGCCGGGACAACGAGATCGCTTGTTTCAGTCACCTGTGAATCCTGCTTTCAACGCCGAAAACTGTGATCAAGTGATGGCGCGATCATCACGGAATCAGTAGCCACCAGCAGCCGGCTTGTTCGCGCATTTCGTAGCGATTCACCGACTCGAAAGGAACATTTCGCTCCTGTTCTTCGACGGTGCGGATGACCAGTTCGGACAGCGCATCACCCTCATGGCGTTCTTGGCGATGCCGGTCTTGATCGGGCTCGCGAAATTGCATCGTCGAATCGACATCAACTGACAGCAATGGCTGACGCACCACGGTCGCGAGATCGCGCAGTGGCTCGATTGCCGAACCTTGGCCATATCCATCCCAGAGGAACAAACCTGAAAACCCCACGGCATTGGCAGACTGGAAGGCGTGGGCAACGCGATCGCGCAAATCTTCAGCCGAGATCGCGCAGGTCTGGGTGATTGTCGGGGTGGCGGGATTTGCCATCTGAATCGAGTCGACTCCTGCCTGACCGGCTGCGTTGACCGAGGGCTCCGGTACGACGGTCGCTTTCAGCGCGCTGCACTTCTGGTCACTGAAAGTTGGCTCACCGTTTTCACCGATGCAGCGATGGATGTGACCGTCCTGGGCATTTGCCATGCCACAAGCCATCAACAACGCGAACAGTATCCGTGAAGGTTTCAAGTGCAAGGATTGCAGTGTGAACAAGTGCTTGCCTTGATCGCCGGGGTCTGCTCTAGTGTCACTCATGTTCGCATCTGCCGCTTTCGCCGAGTTCACCGCAGCCGCCATTCGCAATGGCCGGAATAATAATGCGCGCTCGACATTCGGGGCTTGCGTGCACTGAGGATTACACACCATACACACGCAGAAGGCCCGCCACTGAGCGGGCCTTCTGCGTTTATTGCCATTGACGGCATGTATGCCTGCAATGCAGGAGCAATTGCAGGCGTTTTGCCATGGATGGCATGTATGCCTGCAATGCAGGAGCACGCAGGCGTTTTGCCATGGATGGCATGGTTGCCTGCAATGCAGGAGCACGCAGGCGTTTTGCCATGGACGGCATGGTTGCCTGCAATGCAGGTGCAATGACAGGCGTCACGCTTTCGATCAATCAGGAATCAACATCATGTGCGCGATATTTGGAATGTTTGGACTTCAAGCGGGCGACGATCTCACTGCCTTGCGCCGCCTGGCCCTGGAACTGTCACAGCGTCAGCGCCATCGCGGACCTGACTGGAGCGGGGTGCATGTCGATGCTGGCGCAATCCTTGTGCATGAGCGTCTGGCCATCGTCGATCCGGCGGGTGGCGCGCAGCCGATCCGTTCGGGCGACGGCCAGCTTGTACTCGCGGTCAACGGTGAAATCTACAACCATCGTGAACTTGAGCAAGGCCTGACCCAGGCCTATGACTTCCAGACAGGTTCGGATTGTGAGGTGATCAACGCACTGTATCGCGAACACGGCGCGGGTGGCGTGGGCATGCTCAATGGCATTTTCGCTTTTGCGCTTTGGGATCGCGCAGCAGGCCGTTTCGTAATCGCACGCGATCCGATTGGCGTATGCCCGTTGTACTGGGGACACGATCGCGAGGGAAGGATTTGTGTCGCTTCGGAGATGAAGGCATTGGTTGGAATCTGCGCTGACTTGGCGGCGTTTCCACCGGGCCACTATTTTGATAGTGCGAATGGCGAACTGACGCGCTACTACGAAAAACCTTGGCGCGATCACGCGGCGACCGAAGGTGTCGAAGTCTCCCCGGAAGCGTTGCGCGCCGCATTTGAAGCCGCCGTGCATCGGCAGATGATGACCGATGTGCCATACGGCGTGCTCTTGTCAGGAGGTCTCGACTCCTCACTGGTCGCCGCTTGTGCCGCTCGTTTCGCGCGTCGACGCGTCGAGGAGGATGATTCGTCCGAGGCCTGGTGGCCGCGGCTGCATTCGTTCGCGATCGGACTAGAAGGCTCACCCGATCTGGCCGCGGCGGAAATCGCGGCTGAGTCGCTTGGCACCGTGCATCACGGTTTTCGCTACACCTTCGAGGAGGGGCTCGATGCCTTGCCTGAGGTGATTCGTCATGTTGAAACCTATGATGTGACAACGATTCGCGCATCGACACCGATGTATCTGCTCGGACGTCGGATCAAGGCTATGGGCGTGAAGATGGTGCTTTCCGGGGAGGGTTCGGACGAGATATTCGGCGGCTATCTGTATTTCCACAAGGCACCGAATGCAAAAGAATTTCACGCTGAAACCGTGCGCAAGATCGACGCCTTGAATCTTTATGATTGTGCCCGCGCGAACAAGTCGATGATGGCCTGGGGCGTCGAAGCGCGCGTGCCGTTTCTTGATCTCGAGTTTCTCGATATTGCGATGAGCATGGATGCGAAATTCAAGATGGCCGGCAACGGACGCATCGAAAAAGCCGTGCTGCGCGAAGCCTTTGTCGGTGCGTTGCCGGAATCCATCCTGTGGCGGCAGAAGGAGCAATTCAGTGATGGCGTGGGATATGGCTGGATCGATGGCCTAAAGGCACATGCGCAAGCGCAGGTCAGTGATCGCGAGTTTGCCGCGGCGGCGAAGCGATTCCCGGTCAATCCGCCAGCGACCAAGGAGGCTTATTTCTATCGCAGCATCTTCGAGCAGCACTTTCCCGGAAATGCGTGTGCGGAAACCATTCCGGGCGGCAAGTCGATTGCCTGTTCGTCGTCGGCCGCGATCGCCTGGGATCCCGCGTTCGCGAATGCTGCCGATCCGTCTGGGCGTGCGGTGGCCGGCGTGCATCTCGCTGCAACGGCCTGAGTTTCTTGCCGCCAGGAGCTATGATTGATGAAACTCAAAGCGGAGATTCCGATGCGCCCCCTGTTTGCATTTGCGTTGTTGCTGCTGATCGCGACCTCGGCCCACGCTGCGATGGTGGTCAAACCAATCAGCTACACGGTCGACAAAACCGTTCTATCCGGTCATCTGGTTTATGACGATGCGAGCAAGGCTTTGCGGCCCGGTTTGGTCATGGTGCCGAACTGGATGGGCGAGACCGAATCGGCTGTCGAAAAAGCGAAAACCATCGCTGCAACCGACTATGTGATTCTTGTTGCCGACATGTATGGCGAGGGCGTGCGGCCTGCTAACGCTGAAGAGGCCAGCGCCCAGGTGGCCAAGCTCTACGCCGATCGCGAGGTGCTGCGCGCTCGCATCAACGAGGCCGTCGCGGCGCTGCGGGCTCAGGTTGGAAAGGTACCGTTGATGCCTGGGAAAATTGCCGCCATTGGATTCTGCTTTGGCGGGTCCAGCGTGCTTGAGCTGGCCCGAAGTGGCGCGGATATTGCCGGCGTGGTCAGTTTCCATGGCGGTTTGTCGACATCAAAACCCGCCGTTGCGCATGCGGTCAAGGCGCCGATCCTCGTGCTCAACGGGGCCAACGATCGCGGCACTTCACTTGAGGATATCGGCAAGTTCAATGATGAGATGAATGCCGCCGACGCCGATTGGCAGTTCGTCAATTTCAGTGGAGCGGTGCATTGCTTTGCCGAACCAGATGCGAATCGTCCGCCTGGCTGTGTTTACAACGAGCGCGCGGCAACTCGTGCGTTCCGCATGATGCAGGACTTTCTCGCCGAGGTATTCGCGAAAAAGTGATTGCCGCGTTCGCGCAGGTTTGAATTCCTCGACAGTCCTCTTTGCGACGACCAGATCATCCTGAAATCGCCGGCGGTCAATCGATGTACTTGCCCTGCGGCGTGGGTCGATCGGACTTGAGTACGACGAATTCGGGTTCTTCCGAATCGATGCGCATGGCGGTCAGTGCGCCGCCCCAGACACAGCCAGTATCGATCGCGTGGACGCCGAGCCCGGCGAAGCGTCCCAGCGTCGACCAGTGGCCGCAGACGATGCGCAGGTCGCGCCGCACCACCCCGGGAACCGAAAACCACGGGTAGTTGCCGGGACGTTGCGTGCCAGGCGTGCCTTTTTCCGAGAAAGCGATGCGTCCGCGAACGTCGCAATAGCGCATGCGGGTCAACACGTTGATGCCAGCGCGCAGGCGGTCGATGCCGCGCAATCGCTCTGTCCAAGTATCCGGTTTGTTGCCGAACATTTGCCGCAGCAAACGTTTGTGATCGTTCGAGCGCAAGCGGAATTCAATTTCCCGCGCGATGCTTTCGGCGCGCGCGACATCCCAGCTCGGAGCGAGACCGGCATGGATCATCATCGTGCCGAGTTCGCGATCGGCATGCAGCAACGGTCGATGGCGCAGCCAGTTCAGCAACTCTTCGCGATCCGGCGCAAACAAAACGGCGCGCAATTCGGGATTCACCTTGGCCTGATCCTGCTCGCTGCGTGCGCCAATGGCGAGCAGGGAAAGATCATGATTGCCAAGGGTGACAACGGTGCGCTCGTTGAGCGACATTACCAGGCGCAATACCTCGAGTGACTGGCCACCACGATTGACCAGATCGCCGCAGAACCACAGCGTGTCTCGCGCTGGATCGTAGTTGAGTTTGTCGATCAGGCGCGCGAGCTCGTCGTAACAGCCCTGCAGATCGCCAATGGCCCAGACGGCCATCTCAGGTGTCCGCAATCATGCGATCGGCGTGCCCGGCAGTCGCCCTCATCAGTGCAACGTCCGCGGGATCGAGAGCACGAACGAAGGAATATTCGCATCGAAATGCGTGCCGTCCTCGGCGAGCATCTGGTAGCTGCCGTGCATCGTGCCAACCGCGGTTTCGAGAACCGCACCCGAGGTGTATTCGTAGCCTTCGCCGGGCCGCAAGGAGGGTTGTTCACCGACCACGCCATCGCCGTGAACTTCGCGCACATCGCCGTTGGCGTCGGTGATGATCCAATGTCGACTTAGCAGACGCGCGCTGACGCTACCGCGATTGCGGATCGTGATCGTGTAGGTGAAGACATAGCGATTGTCTTGTGGTTTGGATTGCTCATCGATGAAATGGGATTCCACCGATACGCTGATGTCATGGGCTTTCTTGGCGTTCATGCTGGGATTGTCACGGAGTGCGCCACGCACGGCAAGCCGCAGCATGCGCGATCAAGGATTGCTGCATGAATTCGCATGCATGAAGCCGAGACAGGGTAGGGGATGCTCAACGGGGATTTCGATTCAGATGCACGGCCAGATCGACAAACAATTGAGGAGCGAGCTGCTCGGCGCGGGCACGCGGATCGATAGAGACGGCCCTGAGATCATCAGCGTTGGCGAATCCATCAAGCGAGTTCGAGACGGTTTTGCGGCGTTGGCCAAAAGCCGCACGGACCAGTCGCGCGATCGTCTCGATATGTTCAAGAGGGCTTTGTTCGCGTGGCAGCGGGGTCAGGCGGACGACCGCGGAATCGACTTTGGGAGGAGGACGAAAGGCCTGCGGTGGAACTGGCAGCAGCGGTTCAACGCGGCAGGCCAGTTGCAACATGACGCTGAGTCGCCCGTATACCTTGCTGCCCGGACCGGCAGCCATGCGGTCGACGACTTCGCGTTGCAGCATGAAGTGCATGTCCTCGATCGCATCGAGGTGATCGATGCAATGAAAGAGAATCGGTGAAGAAATGTTGTAGGGCAGGTTGCCGACGACGCGCAAACGCCGGGCGTCGTTGACGAGCGTTGCAAGATCAACATTCAGTACATCGGCGTTGATGATCTGAACTTCGCCGACGCCCTCGCAACGCGCTGCGATTCGCGGAACCAGATCACGATCAAGCTCAATCACCGTCAACTTGCCCGACTTGCGCAGGATCGGCAGCGTGATCGCGCCTTCGCCAGGGCCGATTTCGACGATGTGCTGCTCCGGTTTCGGATCGATCGCGAGGACGATGCGCGAAATGATTTCCTCGTCGCAAAGGAAATGCTGGCCGAAGCGCTTGCGCGTGACATGCGGGGTACCGGCGAATTGTTCGGAATATCGTGTCACAGGGATAGGCCACCAAGCCTTGCAGCGAAGCCCGACAGGGTACGCGAGAACAGCCTGGCTGGTGAAAAGTCTGCTATCGAAACCTCAGCGACGACCGTAAAATAAACGATTCAATCGGTCCTCGGGACGATTGGAACAGGGGTTTGAATCTGCCCGACGGCTCGGCGGCCATGTCCAGGCGTGCCGGTAGACATGTTAATGCGGCTCACAAATTTCTCCACAAAAAAACAGGAATCGTTTCCCGCATGCCGTTGTCTTCACTGATCCGCCTGTTGCTGCTTGGAATGATCTGGGGTGCCTCGTTCCTGTTCCAGCGCATCACCGTTCCCGTCGTCGGCGCGCCGTTTACCGCGTCGATCCGTATCGTGCTGTCCGCGGTCATGCTGGTGGTTGTGTTGCGCGTGCTCGGTCGTTCGCTGGATTTGCGTCGTCAATGGCGCGCCTGGGTTTGGCTTGGCACGATCAGCGCAGCGTTGCCGTTCCTGTGTTTCGCCTATGCGGCGCGAAGTCTTCCGGCGGGTTACATGGCCGTGATCAATGCGACGGTGCCATTGCTGACGGTGATCATGGCCGCCCTTATGCTGCGTTTGCGGCCATCGTGGTCTAAACGGATTGGCGTGGTTGTCGGCTTGATCGGTGTCGGCGTCCTCGCACGCTACGGTAGCCTCGGCATGAGCCAAGCGGCCCTCGTGGCCATCGGCTTATGCTTCCTTGCATCGGCATTGTATGCGTACAGCTCGTTGTTCATTCGGCAACGTCATTCGGGCGTCAATCCGCTGGTATTGGCCGGTTCCAGCCAACTGGGTGCTGCGTTTGTCATGCTGCCACTGGGCATCTGGAACATGCCCGCAACGCTACCGCCGAACGGCGTGATTGTTTGCCTGCTCGCACTCGGTTTGGTCTGCACGGGCTTGGCCTACGTGCTCTATTTCCGCCTGATCAGTGATGTTGGCAGCGAGAAAGCGGTGACCAATACCTTTCTCGTGCCGGTTTTCGCGCAGATCTGGGGCGCTCTGTTCCTGCACGAACATCTGACCGTTGCAGGAGCATTCGGTTTCGCTCTGGTTTTGCTCGCGGTGGCGTTGGTGCTTGAGCTGCATCCATGGCGTCAGCGTCTGGCCTGAGCCCAGGCTCGCGTTGACAGACTGTTCAACGCGCCTTGTTCGCCAGTTCGATCGCCAACGCCAACGCTGCGCGCAAGCTGCCTGGGTCGGCACGGCCAGTGCCAGCCAAATCCAATGCGGTGCCGTGATCAACCGACGTGCGGATGTAAGGCAAGCCGAGCGTGACATTGATCGCATGACCAAAGCCCGCGTGCTTGAGCACGGGCAGTCCTTGATCGTGGTACATCGCAAGCACGCCATCAAAATGCTCGAGGTGCCTCGGCACGAAAGCGGTATCGGCGGGCAATGGGCCGATGAGGTTCATGCCCTCGGCGCGCAGTTGCTCGATCACCGGGATGATCGTGTCGATCTCTTCGCGGCCCATGTGCCCGCCTTCGCCCGCGTGCGGGTTGAGTCCAAGAACGGCGATACGCGGTGCAACGATGCCGAATCGTTCGCGCAAGTCTCGATCCAGGATGCGCAGTGTCGTGAGCAACGTCTCGCGAGTGATCGCGGCGGGCACCGCTGATAGCGGCAAATGGGTGGTGACCAGGGCTACGCGCAAGCGCTCGGCGACCAGCATCATCACCACTTTGACACCGGCGCGCTCGGCAAAAAACTCGGTGTGTCCCGAAAAGCGAATGCCCGCGTCGTTGATGATGCCCTTGTGGACAGGCGCAGTGACGATCGCGTCGAACTCACCGCTTTGCGCACCGACCGCGGCCCGGCTCAGGATTTCGAGCACATGCTCCGCGTTGCGCGCATCGAGCACGCCCGCTTTGCAAGGTGCAGCCAGGGCGATGTCGATGACGGCCAGACGTCCGGCTTGCGGCGCACGGAATTCGCCGTCGAATGCGTAAAGTTCGAGCGAACTGTCCATCGCGCGAGCACGTTCGGCGAGCAGTTGGAGATTGCCGATGACGACAAGCGAAGCGCCGAAATCCGCTTCGGCGACACGGACAATCAGTTCGGCGCCAACGCCGGCGGGTTCGCCGGCCGTCAACGCGATATGCGGTCGATCAGCTACCGGTTCCGGCGTCACCGGCAGCTCCGGGCAGGCGGATCTCGATATAGGCCTCTGAACGAAGCTGGCGCAGGAAGCTTGCGTACTCCTCTTCGGCCTTGCGCGCACCAAGCGTCTGCCTGGCCTTGTCGCGTTCGGCTTGTTCGGTCTTGTCTTCGGTGCGTGTGCCGAGCAATTCGAGGATGTGCCATCCGGCATCGCTCTGGAATGGCTCACTGACCTCGCCAGGTTTGGCCTTGGCCAGCACCCCGGCCACCTTGGATCCATAACCGCCTTGTACGAACCAGCCCATGTCTCCGCCAATATTGGCCGTTGCGGTGTCGTTGGAATATTCCTTGGCGACCTTGGCGAAATCTTCGCCAGCAAGAATCCGCTTGCGCAGCTCGCCCGCGGTCTTCTCGGCTTGGGCCGAGCTGACAATCTCACTGATGCGAATCAGGATATGTCGCGCATGGTATTCGGTGACCATTTCCGAGGTTGGTTCCCGGCGGTCAATCAATTTGATGATATGGAACCCGTTCGGACCGCGCACGGGCGGGGCCACGTCACCCGGTTGCAGTTTGCTGGCAATTTCGGCGAATGCCGTCGGTACCTCTTCGTATCCACGCCAGCCGAGATCACCACCATCGAGTGCATCCTGCGCATCGGAATAGCGGATGGCGGCGGCCGCGAAATCCATGCCGTCGTGCAGCTGCCGGCTGACATCGTCGGCCTTCGCTTGCGAGGCGGCGATCTGATCGGCACTCGCGCCGTCGGGCAAGGTGATCTGGATGTGAGCCAGGTGCAGTTCGCCGCGCTTGACGCCGCCGTTCTTGAGCAGGAGGTCGATCTCGGTGTCGCTGACTTGCACACGACTCTGGATCACCCGCTGACGCAGTTTTTGAATCAATGATTCTTCGCTGACGTTACGCCGGAACTGCTCCCACGACATGCCCTGTCGTGAGATCGCCTCGCGCAGCTGATCGACCTGCATGCGGTTTTGCGTCGCGATCTGGCTCAAGGTTTGATCGATTTCCGCATCGGAGATCTTGATGCCGGTTTCATCGGCACGCGCGATCTGCAGCTTGCTCATGATCATCCGCTCAAGTACCTGGCGTTCGAGTTCGTTGCGCGGCGGCAGTTGTTGTGGATTTTTGGCGTACTGGGCGGCAACCGTGGTGACCTGCGCATCCAGTTCGCTGCGCAGAATCACATTTTCATCGAGTACGGCGACGACACCATCGAGCGTTTCGGTCGGCATCAGTTGGGCCTCGGCGACTGATGTGCCGAGTACGAAGAGCAGGATCAGTGGGGCAAGCAGCTTGTTCATGCGCATGAAGATTCCGCAGGAGCCGGAAGAAACGGGGCTGGATTGTAGGGGGGACTGCCCGCAGCGGCGTTAACAAATCGTAGGCCGATGCGCCCGTCCGTTTGCGCTTGCAGGCGCGTAAGGTCAGGATTTATTGGTAGCCGAGAATAGCACGGCGCAGGAAATCGCCGGTCTTCTGGCCGATTGAGCCTACACCCTTGAATTCGACCTCGAAATACAAGGCATTGCTCGTGTCGCGTTCGATATTGTGCACATAGCGTCGTGCCAGCAGCCGCCAGGCCACGCAACAACTGTCGTGCTCGATGCCGGCGAAGGCTTCCAGCGTTTTGCGGTCGAACATCGAGTAGTTCCAGCGGCCAACCAGTCGCCATGTCGGGTTCAACGGGATCAGCAACGATGCATCCGCCTGTTCGAGCAGATTGCGGCGGAACCGGTAGGACAGATTGAATACGCCTTCATTGCCAAAGCGATTCTGGATGCCGACGGCGGAAAGATCGGTCTGATCGGTATTCGGATTCCACTGGTTCGAGAAGGTTGCACGCCAACGATCGCTGATTCGCAGATCGAGTTCGCCGACATAGGTCGAACCATTGAAAGAGGTATCGGCCCGGCCCGGCAATTGCACGCGCTGGTCGTTGAAATAGCGGATCTGGCCGAGGCTGGCCGAAACGCGCTCGGTACCGCTGCTGTCTTCGATCAATCGTGACGTCACGGCGACGGTCAAGTTGTTCGCATCCATCTGGCGGTCAGCACCGACGAAACGGTTGCTGCGAAACAATTGGCCAAAGCTGAATGGGACTTCCTGAGTATCGAACAGCGGCAAGTTGTCCTGATCGCGATACGGAACGCGCAGATAGTAGACGCGCGGCTCAAGGGTCTGTGTGTAGCCATCGCCAGCAAAGCTCAGCGCGCGCTCGAAGCGCAGTCCGGCATCGAGACTCGCGATCGGCGTGCCGCGATGCGGCGACTTGTCGAGGTCACGATCGATCTGGTAACTCGTGTAGCGAAAGCCGAGTTCAGGACGCACAAACCAGGCGGCGGCTTCCATCGGATAGGCGAGATACGGATACAAGTCCAGGCGCCGCGCTTCGACGGCATCTTCCTTGCTGAAAGACACGTATTCGGACTTGAGGCCCGCGTCGAGATCACCGAAGAGATTATGCTCGGCATCAAAGGTCGCGCGTGGCAGGCGCCGGTAGGGCTCCACCGAATTCGGCAGAGTCGGATCGGTGATCTGATATTCATCGCCACCGAAACTGGCTTTCCACCAGCTGCCCTGGCCACGAAAGTAGGCGCTCGATGGCAATAGTGTGGTCGCTGCAATATTGAGGCTGCGTCCGAAATCCTCGAAGTAGCGATCATCAGACACATGGTTGAGGTCGACTGTGGCGCCCCAGTTGGCGTTGAATCGGGTTGCGTCATCCCAGTGGAACAGACTGCGTCGCGAGTCGGTGTCGCGATCGTTCGGCAACCATTCGGCTTCAACCGTGCCGCGACTCGAATCGGTCAAATAGCGGAACTGGCCGCCAAGCATGGCACCGCGCTGGGTCATCAGGCGCGGTGTGAGGGTCGCGTCGTAGTTCGGTGCGAGATTGAGGTAGTAAGGCGCGGTGATATCGAATCCGCGCTGATTGCTGTAGCCGATCGTTGGGAACAGAAATCCGGATTTGCGTCGGTCATCGAGAGGGAAGCTCGCATACGGCAACCAGAACACGGGCACGTCGCCGACTCGAAAGGTGACGTCATGGGCGCGACCGATGCCATTGGCCTGATCGAGTTCGATATCGTCGGCGCGGAATTCCCAACCTGGCGAATCGAGAGTGCAGGTAGAGAACGTCGCCTGGTCGAGTTTGGCGTGATCCTTGTCAGCGAGCACGGCCGAGGCCGCACGCCCGTTGCCGCGCGATGACAGCAATTGGTAGCGCACCTGGCTGATGGTGGCCTGATTCGGATCGGTCGTACCCTTGGCCTCGCTCGCCGAAAGCAGCATGTCGCGATCCTGATAGCGCACATTGCCCTGAGCGCTCCATTGCGTCGAGGTGCGCGAGTAGGTGAATCGATCGGCGCGGATCAGTTGATCGAGTTGCTGGATGCTGGCATTGCCTTCGAGCACATAATTCTCGCCGTCGCTCGAATTCGTCTGTTGACCCTTGATGTCGGTGTCGGCCAGCGTGCGCTCACCTTCGGTTGGAAGATCGGCAACATAGAAATCGAGCAAGTCATTTTTTCGGCACAGCGACCAGTCAACCACCGGCTTTTTGCAAAGTAGGGTGCCGATCGGGCAACTCGGAGATTCACTGGCGGCCCACGCAGGCGCGACCAGGATCATGAGGATGGCGGCAGCGATGGCGCGGCGGCGGGGGAAAAGTTTTGGGAGCTGCACGATTGTGGACGTCGCCAAGGGCTCAGGACGCGCTAGTGTAATGCCTCGCCGCGTCCGCCGACGAGGCGATTGCCGATCAAGATCCCGCTAAAGGAATTGCCGGCCGACCCGCGTGCGCAGGGCGTCCGGATTTGGCACTCAAGCTGCTCGATGATTCACGGCGCCGGCCCCGATCGACGAAGCGACAGAAAAAACCATGTCGACAAGTGGGCCTGATCATTTTCCTGGGCGCGCTTGAGCGTAAGTTGTTGACCCGGAAAGCCAAGTTCCAAGTCCGTTCAAGTCGACAGCGCGTTGACGTGCGCGATGGTCGATTCGCGCAGGGCGGTCAGGCTGTAGCCGCCTTCGAGCGCGGATACCACGCGGCCACCGGCATGGCGGTCAGCGAGTTCGACGAGCCGCGCCGTCACCCAGGCGTAATCCTCGGCATCGAGATTGAGGTTGGCCAGCGGATCCAGCCGGTGTGCATCGAAACCGGCCGAGATCAGCACCAGTTGCGGAGCGAACCGATCCAGTTCGGGAAGGATTCTCGTCTCGAAAGCCTCGCGGAATTCCTGCGATCCGCTGCCCGCAGCCAAGGGCACATGTACCAGGTTCTCGACGCCGCGTTCCAAAACCGCGCCGGTACCTGGATACAACGGGGATTGGTGCGTCGACGCATACATCACACGCGCATCGGACTGGAATATGTCGGCCGTACCGTTGCCGTGATGGACATCAAAATCGATGATCGCGATGCGTTCGATTCCGGGTTTTTCGAGGGCGTGTGCAGCGCCGACCGCGATGCTGTTGAACAGGCAGAAGCCCATCGCCTTGTCGCGTGTCGCGTGGTGGCCGGGTGGTCGCACCGCGCAGAACGCGCGAAGTTGCGGACTGTTGAAAACATGGTCGATGGCTGCGCAGATCGCGCCGGCTGCGCGAAAGGCCGCTTCGAGTGAGCCCGCGGACATTGCGGTATCGGCATCAAGGTAGATCTGCCCATCGGCAGGCGATGCGGCAAATACTACTTCGAGCATGCTTGTATTGTGCACACGGGCGAGCTGTTCGCGCGTCGCGCGCGGTGCTTCGATTCGCTCGGTCTCGGCACAGCCGCTGTCGTCAAGCGCAGCGAGCACTGCCTTCAATCGTGATGGCGATTCCGGATGAGCGGTGCCGGGCTCATGTTTCAGGCAATCGGTGTGGGTGAAGACCGAGACGATCATGGCAGCCTTCAGATCAGCGCTTTACGCGCTCGTGCTGCCAGAGAATTTCGCCCTGTGCCGACGCGCGAGCGAGGACGCGTGCGATGACGAAGAGCAGATCCGACAGTCGATTCAGATAGCGCGTCGCTTCACCGCGTACGCTCTCCTCGCGCGACAAGGCGATGACGCCGCGCTCGGCACGTCGCGCAATCGTCCGCGCGAGATGACACTGCGCAGCCGCCATGCCGCCACCGGGCAAGATGAATTCCTTGAGCACCGGCAAATCTTCGTTGTAGCCATCAAGCTCGTTTTCGAGGTGTTCGATATCAGCGTCATGGACGAGCGCCATGCCCGGGATGCACAGCTCGCCGCCCAGATTGAACAATTCGTGCTGGATGCGCAGCAGCGTGTGGCGGACGGACTCGGGCACGTCGCAGGCGAGCACGATGCCGATCGCGCTGTTCAGCTCGTCAACCGTGCCATAGGCGCTGACGCGCAAGGAATCCTTGCCGACGCGCGTGCCGTCGCCTAGACCGGTGCTGCCATCATCACCGGTGCGCGTATAGATTTTAGAAAGTCGGTTACCCACGCTGATTGTGTGGCTGCGCCCGACTATCGAGCGCGTGCAGCGAACGGGTCGCGATCAGATGCACGATAGCGGCGACGCCTACATAGAGCCCGCTGGTGCGCAGGTAGGGCAGGTACCAGTCGGCCATGTTCTGCATCCAGCCAGCCATGCTCGGCGCTGCGACGTTGCTGCTGAGCCAGTAGAAACTGCCATTCGAGATGACGAAGCACACACCTTCAGCGACCAGGAAGCTGGCAACGAGAAGTGCTAGCGAACGCAAGCCGATGCCTTTGAGTTGGGCACGCAGCAGGATGCCGCCGAGAGACATCGCTGCATAAGCCGCAATCAGAAACCAGTAACCCGGCGAAACGCAATAGTGACTCCAGAAGTCGAGTCCTTGACCACTGATGACGAGATAGTCAACGAACACTGCGAGAGCCATCAGGGCCGGAAATGCCCAGCGTAACGAGCCACGCAAATAAAATCCGGCAACAAAGAACAGGGCCCATGACGCATCAGGAAGCGCGCCGAAATGATTGATGCGGGTACCAGCCATGATCATGGCGAGGACGACGAAAACGCCAATGCGTTGCGGCTGTGAAAGAGTCATGTCACGGATTCCGGGGAAAAGCTGTAGTGCGTATCTTAGCTGATGCGTGGAACCTGCGGGGTTAGCCTGCATCACTCAACCTCGAATCGCGTCGCATTGATGTAGCGCACTTCAAACTGCCCATTCGCATAGCGCAATCGGGAGACGCGTGCATGCTCAATTCCGATACTCAGCGCGCGTCCTGACGGCAAGCCGAGCGCGTGGCAAAGTAGCGCTCGAATCGAGCCCGCATGCGCAATCGCAAGCACGCAATCATTGTTCGCGGTTGAGCCGAGCAGGGCGGCAAGCCACGCGCCCGTGCGCCGCAGCACATCGGCGAAGCTCTCGCCATCGGGCGCTTCCTGGATTACCCAGTTCTCGAGCCAGTGTCGATATTGGCCGTGGTCTGCCTGCATGATGTCGTTCCATTGACAGCCGTTCCAGCGCCCGAAATCGACTTCGCGCAGGCGCGGATCGGTCAGTGGTTCGATTGCGAACGCAGCGGCGAATACCTGTGCCGATTGCTGAGCGCGACGCAAATCGCTGGAGAACAAGAATCTTGGCGCGGAACCATGCCAGGTTGCCGCCAGCTGCTGGACGTCGGTGAATCCACGTGTCGACAGTGGCAGATCAGCCTGGCCCAGGCACTGCCCAGGTGCGGCATCGGTGCAGCCATGGCGAACGAGGATCAGATCCATGAAGCGCTTGTTCAAAGATGGTAGTCGAGAGCCTACCATCGCGCACCGGCCTCTGTTGGGTGATTGCCGCCTCTGGAACCAGATCACGCGAGCCGTTTCCACCATCAAGGCCTGCTCACGAGAACAAGCTGAGGTAACCTGCGCCCATTGCGTCATCACGGGATTTTCTGCCGACGCATTGGGGTACGAACGCTCAACATAGCCAACGGCCTGCGGGCCGCTGCTGCAAGGAAACAGCAATGAAGCCGGTCTCTGCATCCATGAGCAGTCGTCAGCACCAATTCGAAGCCCTGGTCCGCGGCCATTCGACGGACCTCTACCGCTACGCCTACTGGCTTTGCGGACAGGACGCGCTGGCCCAGGATCTGGTCCAGGACACGTTCCTGCGGGCTTGGCGTGCGCTCGACAAGTTGCGCGAAGTCGGTGCGGTCAAGGCATGGTTGATCACGATCCTGCGCCGTGAGCATGCACGCCTGTTCGAACGCAAGGCGATGCCCTCGGATGACATCGATGATCTCGATCTCCCGGATCCTCAAGCGACGCCCGAGCGGCGTACCGAAGAGTCCGCATTGCGTCAGGCGATTGCGAAGCTCGATCCAAAGTATCGCGAACCATTGGTCCTGCAGGTGCTCGGCGGATTTACCTGCGCCGAGATTGCCGAACAGCTCGGTCTCGGTGAAGCGGCCGTAATGACCCAGTTGTTCAGGGCACGACAAAAATTGAAAGGACAGCTGGGATTTGAAGACCAGACTGCCGAGGTGAGTGAGCTATGAACTGCCTGGAATTCCGTCGCCGGCTCGGCAGCGAGCCTGCCAGCAAGATGGGTGCGTTTGTTGCGCATCGTGAAGAATGTGTTCATTGCGCGGGTGCCCAATATCGCGCCGATGAATTCGAGGGTCGTATCCATCGCGCGATCAGTGTTGCGGCGCCGCTCAATCTGGCCGATCGCATCTTGCTCGCACAGACTACCGAGACACGTCACAGCGCGCGCAATCAGCGCCGCGGCTGGATCGCGTTTTCGATTGCCGCGGCTGCGTCGATCGTCGTCGCTTTCGTCGCCGTGCAACGACCGAGTCCGAATATGCCGGCTCTGGCGGGCATGGTGTTCGAGCATCTGCAGGAACATGTGGTCAGCGCTGTCGACTCGGACATGGCGATACCAAAACAGAGCGTGATCGAGGCGTTCGCCGAACGCGGAATCAATCTCGCCTCGGTTCCGGATGGCATCAACTATGTGCACAAATGTCCCGCAGGCCCGTACGAGACAGTGCATATGATCATGCCTGAGCACGGTGTCGCAGTCAGCGTGGTCTATGTCGTCGACAAATCATCAGCCCATCGAACCGATTTTTCGCATGACGGATTGCGAGGACGCGAGATTCCGCTCGGCAAGGGGTCGCTGGTCATGTGGGCGACTGCGAGTGCGGATTTTGACGCCATCGAGAGTTCGTGGAAATCAGTGATGGGTGAAAGCATTGCGCTCGAACCCGGGTCTGTTCCTGTCGTATCCGGCAGTCGGGGAGTCTTGTCGGGTTCGTCAGTGTATCGCGCAGCACTTGCTGCTCCCTGAGTCATTTCAACAGGTTTGCTGCCGTCGGCTTGCATGCAAGCCGTTACGGGCGCCTGCAGCCTGAAATTCTATCTACCATAAATGGAGGAGTTCCTATGAAAGCAATTGTTGCTGCGCTGATCGACTGGCCTGAGCGAGTCGCCGCGCATCTGACTTGGCTGGGTCCGCTGGTTGCGCGAATCACCGTCGGCTGGGTTTTTCTGTGGGCCGGATGGGGCAAGCTTGGCGCGCTCCCGCAGGTCATCGAGAATTTCCGCGGTTGGGGCGTGCCGAGCCCGGAGATACTTGCCCCGTTCGTATCGGGCCTCGAGTTCGTCGGCGGCATCATGTTGCTGCTCGGTTTGTTCACTCGAATTTTTTCTGCGCCGCTGATCGTCGTGATGATTGTGGCGATCAAGTCGGCTTTCTGGGATCAGGTGGATTCGCTTGAGTATCTTCTGGGTCTGAATGAGTTCGCTTACCTGGCCATCTTTCTCTGGTTGAGCACGGCGGGTGCCGGTGCGGTCTCGCTGGACCACCTGCTGCAACGCCAATTTGGATCAAATCGAACCTGAATACCAAAAGGAGTAATCTTCAACCGATGAAAGGAAGCATGTGGCGGCAGGGTCTCTTGCCTTGCGCGTTCGCCATAACGGTTGAATCGCGACGTGAACACGCGCTGACAAGCGCTCTCAATCGCGCCTCGAAGCACGCACGGAATAGCCATCAAACCGCGTCAACACAATCACACTTGGAGAACATCACAATGAATAATTTCAATGCAGGACTTTCCGGACTCAGCCTGGCTCTCGTTGCTGCAAGCCTGGCCAGTGTTTCCGCGCCCGCCAGCGCTGCAGAAGCCGCTGCAAAGGCTGATGTCGGCCATTGTATGGGCGTCAACGCATGCAAGGGTCACAATGGTTGCAAGACCGCTGCGAATGCCTGCAAGGGTCAGGGCGGTTGCAAGGGTCAGGGTTTCGTAGCTACCACGGCCGCTGCCTGTGCTGATATGGGTGGCAAGATGGATGCCGGTGCAACGATGGCCAAGGCCGAATCGGCAGATGCAGTGAAGTGCTACGGCGCCAATGCCTGCAAGGGTCACAACGATTGCAAGACCGCCTCGAACGCTTGCAAGGGCCAGGGCGGTTGCAAGGGTCAGGGCTTCGTTTCGATTCCGGCCAGCACCTGCGCCGATGTTGGCGGCACCACCAAGTCGTAATGCCTGATCGCGCCGTTCCAGCGCGTGTGTCGACGCCCGAGGCGAAAGCTTCGGGCGTTCGGCCGTTTTACGGCTACGGGCTCGGCCTGCGAACCGAGCACTTCGATGCGGTGCTGAATGAGAAACCCGCAATTGATTGGTTTGAGATCATCTCGGAAAATTTCATGGTGGCGGGCGGCAAGCCACGCCACTATCTCGAAGCGATCCGAGCGCGCTATCCACTGGCGATGCACGGGGTTTCGCTGTCGATAGGCAGCACCGATCCGTTCGACTACCAGTATTTGGCCGAGCTCAAGCAGCTCGCCCGCGATATCGAGCCAATCTGGATTTCCGATCATCTGTGCTGGACCGGGAACGGCGGTATCAACAGTCATGATTTGCTGCCGTTGCCCTATACCGAAGAGGCGATTGCGCATGTCGCGTCGCGAATTGGAGAAGTGCAGGAATTTCTCGGTCGCGAGATTCTCATCGAGAATGTCTCGACCTATGTCAGTTTTGCCAATGCCGAGATGGAAGAGCCGGCTTTTCTAGCCGAAATTGCCCGCCGCAGTGGCTGCCGCATCTTGCTCGATGTCAACAACATCTATGTCAGCTCGCGCAATCACGGCTTTGATGCCGATGCCTATGTCGGAGCATTGCCAGCGGAAAAAATCTGGCAGATCCATCTCGCCGGTCATAGCGACTACGGCGACTATGTAATCGATACGCACGACCATCCGGTTCGCGATGAAGTCTGGGCGCTGTATGCAAGGTCGCTCGAACGTATTGGTGCTGTCACCACGATGATCGAGCGCGACGACCATATTCCGCCGCTGGCCGAGCTCGTACTCGAGCTCGACCATGCTCGGCGCATCGGCAGTCGCTTTGAGCAAGCCAATCTGGCTGCTTGTGCATGATCACGCTTGGCTCACTTGAGCAGCAGTTTCTGAGCCATGTTCGAGGCGGAGCGACCTTCCCGCGCGAATGCTGCGCGCAAGGTCTCGTCGACAGCGACATCGGCCTTTCGATTTATGCGAATGCTTACGGCTCGCGGTTGGCCGAGGCGCTGGAAAACGATCATCCGATCCTTTCGAAGTATCTGGGCGATACCCTTTGGGCCGAGTTCTGCAAGGGCTACATCGAATCGCATCCATCGCAGGTGCGTTCCTTGCGCCACTTCGGCGCACACGGCGCGGCTTGGCTCACACAACACAAACCATTTTCGAAGCATCCGCTACTCGCTGAGCTGGCTAGCTTCGAACGCGAATTGCTCGATGTCTTTGATGCAGCGGACGCCGAGCGGATTGACTGGACCGTAATGCAGTCACTCGATGCTTCGGCCTGGCCCGGATTGCGTCTGGGTTTTCATCCGAGTCTGCGGCTGCTGGCGACGGCGACGAATGCGGTGGACGTCTGGCGTGCCTTGAAAGATGAGCGATCTCCACCCACGGCGACTTCATCTTCGACACCCGCGCGCCTGCTCTGGCGTGACCTTGAGCATATCTCGCGTTTTCGACCCGTCGAGGCCGATGAGCTGATTGCCTTGCGCTCAATGTTTTTCGGGCAGGAAGACTTTGCGACCTTGTGTGAGCGCCTGGCCAGCGATCATGCGGCCGAATCCGTGCCGATGATGGCGATAGGGTTCCTGCGCCGATGGTTTGATGAAGGCATTGTTTGCAGCGTCAGTTCGGAAACAGGTTCTGGCGATTGATGGACAAAGGAAATATTGGAAATTCGCCAGCTTTTTCTCGCGAAGTTCGATTGAATCCGAGCTTGAGTTGGGTGCGTTTCGCGGCTTCCAGAACTTCGTGAGACAACGCCGCTGGATCAGCCTCGCAGAACCATGCGGACGGCTACGACGCCAAACAGGGCGGCAAAGATCGAACCTGCCACGTGCGCCATGATGATCGCGCCAGCCCAACCCCATTGTTGTCGCAATAGATGATTGAGGGTCTCGCCACTGAAAGTCGAGAATGTCGTCAAGCCGCCTAGAAAGCCGGTTGTGATCGCCAACCGCCATTCGATCGGCAGAGTCTGGAACTGATCGAGCGAGCCGATCACCAATCCCATGAGAAACCCGCCGACGATGTTGGCAATCAGCGTACCGAGCGGTATCGCCGGGAACATTTCATTGAGCGCGAGGCCAAGGCTCCAGCGAACCAGCGCGCCAACGCCAGCGCCACCGGCTACGGCCAATGGGGAAAGCAGATTCATGCGCGCTCCTCGTCAGCGGTGCA
This sequence comes from Lysobacterales bacterium, assembly GCA_038234445.1. GTDB lineage: Bacteria > Pseudomonadota > Gammaproteobacteria > Xanthomonadales > Rhodanobacteraceae > Dokdonella. The sequence goes on along the minus strand of JBBQTY010000004.1, from coordinate 5,026 downwards.
GGGGATGATGCTTGGAAGTTCAATCTTAGCCGATGCGATCCGAGTTCGAGGCGGATGACTTGGCGCAAGGCAGTCCGTAGCATGCATGGGCTGATCGCTTTCGGATACCCGCTGACTTGACTGCTGCCACTGCTCCGAACAGTCGACGTCTGGCGCCGCTGCTCGCCGGCTTGGCGATGTTCGGGCCATTTGCGATCGATACGATGTTTCCTGCGTTTCAGTCGATTGCCGAGCAGTTGCAGACCACCCCGCTGGTCATGCAGCAGACGCTCAGTGTCTACATTATTTCCTATGCACTGATGTCTCTCTTGCACGGTCCGCTTTCGGATTCGCTCGGCCGACGCAAGGTGATTCTTGGTGGCGTCGCGATTTTTGTAGTGGCCTCGATCGGCTGCGCGATGTCCTCATCGATCGGCCAACTGCTCACCTTTCGCGCGATCCAGGGTATGTCGGCCGGAGCGGGTATGATCGTTGGGCGCGCGATCATTCGCGATTGTTTTGATGGTGTGGCGGCGCAACGCCTGATGTCGACGGTGTCGATGATCTTCGGTGTCGCACCGGCGGTCGCGCCAATCATCGGCGGCTGGATCATCGCGGTCGCGCGCTGGCCGATGATCTTCTGGTTTCTCGCCGTGTTCGCTGGTCTGCTCTGGATACTTTGCCTATGGCAATTGCCGGAAACCCATCCAGTCGAACGTCGCATTGCCTTGTCGCCAGCCAGCATGGCGAAGACCTACCTTGCGATTTTGCGCGATCCTGTGTTTCTGCCACTCGTGCTTGCCGGTACCTTCGGCTTCAACGCCTTGTTCGTCTACATTTCTTCCGCGCCCGCGTTCGTCATCGATTTACTCGGCCTTGATGCGCAGCAGTTTGCGTGGCTGTTCATTCCGGCGATCGGCGGGCTCATGCTCGGTTCGTTTTTGTCCGGGCACTTGGCCGGACGTGTCAGCGGTCAGGCGACCATTCGACTGGGCTACTCGATCATGCTCGGTGCTTGTGTCGTCAACGTCGTCTTGTCGTTGCTGTTGGCGAAGCCCATGGTGCCGTGGTCGGTGTTGCCGATCGGCTTGCATTCGATGGGCATTGGTATTGCCTTCCCGACGCTCACCCTGATCCTGCTCGATCGATTTCCGCGGTATCGCGGTGGCGCGTCTTCGATGCAGGCATTTTTCAGCCTGATCATGAGTGCCATCCTCGCAGGTATCGTCTCGCCGCTGGTTTCTCACAGCGCGTTCAAGCTGGCCGCAACGGCCTCGGCAATTACCGTGACTGGATTCGTTGCCTGGAGAGTGTGCCACCTGATCGAACGTCGCTTTCCGGCGCGTTCGATCACTCAGAGCTTGTGAAAATATCGAATGCCGTAGCGAGAGCGTCGCCGGGCGTTCGTGACAAGGTGCGTTGTGGGCAACGGGGGAGTTTCGTGAGCCTGAGCGGCTCCACTACCCGCTGCGCGCCGCCGATACGGACGTTTGGCGGCGCTCGCTGTAGTCAGGCGATTTTTCAAGCGGCTTTCAAGCCAGATCAGCAGGCGTCGCCGCAGCGTTCGCGCCACCAAGGATCCCGCGCAGCAAGGCGAATATCTCGTCCTTGGTGCCGATCACATTGACCTGCGAATCGCGTGGGAAGTCGGTGCCAAGATTGACCGCATACGCAAGTCCAAGCTCGTTGCCGTCTTCATCGATCCGATTGAAGGTTTCGACCTTGCCAACATAGGCGATGCGATTGGCATCGAGGAAGCGACCATCCGGAATCTTTACCCAGCGTTGCATGCGTTTACCTACGGTCTTTGGTTGGGATGACGAGTTCTGCGCCAATCCCGTCGGAAGTTCACTGATAATGCCACATTCAGGTTGCCGGCCGCAGTGCGGCAAGAGTCGTCGAATGGGTCGCGGATCGTGGCGACTGGACTGAAGCCTTTCCGGGAACCAGGGCGGAGAAGAACGTCTTCGCCACATCGACGAGCGCAGCGAGACAAAAATTTTCAATCGATTCACTTTCGTACCGAAAGTGCGACGGCTGTCACATTCGCACGAAATCCGCTTGGTTAGGGAGCGTCGGGCAGCGAAGTTGGCGCCGATTGCACTAGCCAGTTGGTCCGCGAACGTCAGATCGTGAGGGAAAATGCCCCTGTCAGGCTGGCGATCTCGCTAACAACAACGTACTGTTGATGCTGGCTACACGATATTTGCTTGATCAACCTCGGTGCGATGCGACAAGCGGCGCTCAGGGGCGTAATCAGGTCTGGCATAACCATGCAGTCGATCAATTTGTCACGCCAGGGGTGTGGCATTGAGGCGCCGATGCATCGGCTTCAACGGAACAGGAATTCCGCTGATGGCCTGATAGTTGCATTTGCGTCGTGTAACAGGGGGAAAACTCAATGTCTTGCTTGTCGCCAACGCGGGCGGTTCGATTCGCTGCGCGATGTTTAGATCGATCCAGCCCCTTTCCGATTTCAGCGGATTCCCGTGCCTTTGGCGCGGGAATTTGCCGTGAGCGCAATTCCAATAATTTGTTGAATCCAGGCCTACCCATGAACTCAGATACTGGTCGTACAGCGCGCATGACGTCGTTCGCCTCGGACGTCCTTGCATTGCCGCGTCGCCTGTTTGCAAAACCAATGGCAGCCATGGCCTTGGGCTTGCTCCTTCTGGGAATGGGCCAGCACACGGCCCTTGCCGACGGCAGCCGAGATCTTTTCCCGGCCACCTATCCTGCGGGCGCGGGCCGCGCCAACCTCGATCTGCAGGCCGCGCAAACTTACGTCAGCGTGATTCGGCGCCGAACCTTCCTGTATGTGTATGCCAATGCGGGTGAATACATCCTGCTCGGCTCACGCAATCGCATCGACGGCAATGTGGCCGGCAACATCCGCGTCTATAACCCGCAGAGTTTCGGCACGAAGGCTGATGAGACGATCCCGGCCGCTTCGTCGTTTGACTGCGCCGCCGGCGCGACGGGTGGCGCAGCTGGGCCGCACTACTTTGGTGACCCCGGCGGGGCTAATAACATTACAGGTGCCATTACCACCCGTGCGCAGGAGCTTGCGGGCCCTCGTGCTGCAGATAATAGCAACGCCGGTGGCAACCGATGGACGCCTTGTGCTTATCGCGCGCCGGTTACAGGCATCTATGGAGTGTTGTTTGAAGCTTCCGATGGCGGTGGCGGCCCCGATGCCGTCATTGACCCGCCGGCGCGTAGCGATATCACCGTAGCGGCATGGGAAGTTACCGTCCGTGCAACTAATACTTCCACCGTCGACCTCACCGGTCGTTTGTTCACCTACGCCTTTGCGTTCTTCACGGGCGGCAACGGCGTTGCGAAGCAGATTTTTTCTGATTTCTTCTACGTCACCCAAGATGGTTACCGCTATCGGCAGGAGTTTCGAGCCTTTGATCCGAATGGCTATGCCGTGTTCGCCAACTCGCTGGGCTTTCTCGATGGCGGTCAGCCGCTGTACAAGGATGTTCGAGGCGACACTGCCAATGTCGACACCTTTCTCCCGCTCGGCTCGGGCGTCACTGCGCAGCAGGCGCAATACCCGGCGTTCTTTGTTGATGTTTCTGCTGCCCCTGGTCCCAACGCAACGCAAGTCAACACCGTATTGACCGCCTTGGGCATCGCCCTGGCGCCTCCCGTTGGCGTACTCAATTCCTCTTCGTTCAGTGGATCGATTGGCACTGGCCAGACGGTCATCAACCTCGGCGGCACCTTCACCCTCAATACGACGAATACGATCAGTTATCAGATTGTGATCAGTCGCGACGGCGTCAATTTCGACCCAGCCTTTCCCGGCAATCGAGTTCTAACTGGGCAAGCGCCGGGCGGCAACGTCAGCGTCCCCTGGGATGGTCGTGACAACGCAGGCGTTGCATTTCCGGTCGGTACCTTCCCCTACCGCGTCAATGGACGCAGTGGTGAGGTGCACTTCCCGACGATTGACGCCGAGGGTAACGTCAGTGGCGGCCCCACGGTCACGCGCCTGAATGGCATAGGCACATTGGCACAGCGTCAGATCGTCTATTTTGATGATCGTGGCTACAAGACCACCAATGGAACTTTGGTAGGTATCCTCAACGGGACAGTTTGTCCTGCCGGCACAGGCGGCACACCGCCGGCTCCGGATCACGACCTGGTTGGCGTAGCCTCAACCGGCGCCTACCGCAGTTGGCCAGGCATTGGCAATAGCAACCTGGACTGCGTTGCACAGCCAACCACGCAAGGTTTTGGCGATGCCAAAGGCCTCGACCTCTGGACCTACGTACCCACCATCACGATCCCCGATACGATCGAGATTTTTGACTCGACCGTTGACCTTTCGATCACCAAGACCGACGGCGTGGTCTCGGTATTGTCTGGCGCGTCGACCACTTATACGGTGCGCGTGAAGAACAACAGTCTCGTCAGCGTCGCAGGTGCGACTCTTTCGGATCCGGCTGTCGCTGGATTGAACAAGACAGCGGTGGCGTGCTCAGGCACCCCGGGCCAGTGCGTGACGCCGCCATCCGTTGCCGCGTTGGAAGGCGGGGCATTCGTGCTGCCTACGCTTACGGCGGGCCAGTTCTATGAAATCGCAATCACGGCGACGGTTACCGCGACCAGCGGCAGCGTCACCAACACTGCGACGACTGCCACGCCATCTGGCGTTACTGATCCAACGCCAGGCAACAACACCGCTTCGGATACGGACACCGTCATTTCGCAGCAGCTCAACCTGGTCAAGGTCTGGGGTGCCAACAGCACCGCCGGTCACACCGCGACGGTGACCACCACCGGTGGCCTCAACAACCCGACATTCAGCTCCACCGCGCCTACCGGAACGACCGGTGCCGCGGTTACGGTCATTGCCGGCAATATCGTCACCCTGCCTGCTGAAACCTTTGGCGGCGGCGCCACGGCGGCGATGTACAACACCACCGTGTCCTGCACCGGCGGCAGTCCGCTGGCCAGTGGGGCCACCGGCCGCACGCTGACAATCACCAGCAGTGCGACTCCGACGACGTGTACCTATACCAACACCCGGATC
>JBBQTY010000003.1:0-48147 GCA_038234445.1 Lysobacterales bacterium | reverse complement strand
ACGTGATGTCGATCTTCATCTTTTCGCAGTCGAAGCGGCCGATGGCTCGCCGATGCAGCAGCGCCACTGTGCCAGCGCGCACCAATGGCATGAGCTCGATGGCATGTCCGCGCCGGAAATGGCCGCGCGCATTGCCGAATGTGAACTCGATGTGTTGATCGATCTCGGTGTCTGGTGCGGCGGCCACATCAGTGAGGCGCTGGTTTCGCGCCCGGCTCCGATCCAGATCAACTGGCTGGCCTATCCCGGCACCTCGGGAGCCCCTTGGATCGACTATGTGATTGCCGACAGGCAGGTCTTGACCGCCGACATGCGTCGCCATTTCTCCGAAAGCGTAGCCTGGCTGCCGCGCTGCTTCCAACCGTCCGATCCAGGCCGGATCGTCGCCGAGCCGCCCACTCGCCACGAATGCGGTCTGCCGCAAGACGATGTTGTCTACGTCTGCTTCAACAACAGCTACAAACTCGATCCGCGCAGCGTCGGGCGCATGTTCGAGATCCTCAAGGCAGTCCCTGATTCGGTGCTCTGGCTGTTGTCCGGACCGGGTCGCTGCGATGCCAATTTGCACGCGATTGCGACCAAATCCGGCATTGATCCGGCACGTCTGGTATTCATGAGCAAGCTCCCACACGCCGACTATCTCGCGCGTTATCGCCATGCGGATCTGTTTCTCGATACCGTGATCTACAACGCCCACACCACGGCATCGGATGCGATTTGGGCCGGTTGCCCCGTGCTCACGAACGCAGGCGAAACCTTCGCCTCGCGGGTCGCGGCCAGTCTCAACCATCATCTGGGTATCGACGAACTCAACGTCGCCGACGATTCCGCCTATATCGAATTCGCAATACGTGTGGGTCGCGACAAGGATTTCCGCGATACCCTGCACGCCCGAGTTGCCAAACAGCGCTCCGAAAGCGCGTTGTTCGACATGGATGGCTACGCTGCCGACTTCCACGATCTGCTGAAACGCATGGTCGATCGTCAAAGTCGAGGATTGCCGCCTGTGGACATGGGCTGACGTGAGTGACTGGCGTCGGCGCATCGAACGACTAATGCATGAAAACCCGCGACACTCAAAACGCCGTCGCCTCTGCCCTCGGGAAGTTTCTGCGATTTGCTAATCCGATATTTGAAAGGTGAACGATCAGCAAAAAGTCATAGCAAGATGACTCGCGCGACACTCAAAAACCCGTCGCCCCTGCGAAGGCAGGGGCCCAGTGCCTCTGCACTTGTTCAGCAACATGCTCGCGCCTGACTACCCATCCTTTCCTACAGCTCCACACCAAGCCCGACTCTCAAACGAAACTTCGCTGGGCAGCATTGCGAACAAAGCCAAAGGCACTAGGCCCCTGCCTCCGCAGGCGCGACGAGCTCGTTTAGTGCTCTTCCCTATGGTAGTTTCGGCGATTTGCAGATCCGATATTTGAAGAGTGAAGGATCAGCAAAACGTCATAGCAAGATGACTCGCGCGACACTCAAAAACCCGTCGCCCCTGCGAAGGCAGGGGCCCAGCGCCTCTGCTTTTGATATCAGTTTGTTGGGTCAATCAGAGGGACGACGATCGAGGTTTCTCGGAATCACCCGGCAAGCCGAAGGCGCTGGATCCCGGCGTTCGCCGGGATGACGAGCGATAGTTTCAACTTCCCTTGGATCTTGAGGCCGCGTCGAACTAAGCTGCAACCATGAAACCCACCAGCGAATTCGAACCACTCACGCTCTGCGTCCTCACCGTCTCCGATTCACGCAACGCAGACAACGACACCTCCGGCGACTACCTCGTCGAGGCGTTGGGCAAGGCGGGTCATCAATTGCACGAGCGTGGCATCGTCAAGGACGATCGCTACCGCATGCGCGCGATCGTCTCGCAATGGATTGCCGATGACGCCGTGCATGGCATCCTCATCACAGGCGGCACGGGATTCACCGGAAGAGATTCGACCCCCGAAGCGATCCAACCACTGCTCGACAAACTGATGCCGGGCTTCGGCGAAATGTTCCGCGCGGTCAGCATCGAGGAAATCGGCACATCGAGCCTGCAGTCACGCGCCTTCGCCGGACTCGCCAACCAGACTTTCATCTTCTGCCTGCCCGGATCAACCTCGGCCTGCCGCACCGCCTGGGAAAAAATCATCCAGATCCAGCTCGACGCACGCACCAAACCCTGCAACCTTGCAGGACTGCGGCCGCGCCTTGGTGAGCATTGAGCACGCGCGGCATGTCTGACCAATTTCCGTTCGTGGTGAGCGTAGCCTGCCCTGAGCTTGTCGAAGGGAACCATGTTCGGAAGCCACTTGAAGGGCGCGAGCCATTAATAATTGCGACGATGCTTCTCGGGCAAGCACAGCAAGAACGAGAAATGATTCGCCAACTTCCGTTCGTGGCGAGCCGAGCCTGTCCTGAGCCTGTCGAAGGAAACCATGATCGGAAGTCGACGGGGCGGCCACGCAACTCGGAATCATCCTTCGACTGGCTCTGGTCGAACGGCTGATGTCATCCAAATCCTTCCTGGCGCACAGTCGGACAATCTAAAGATCCAATCAGCAAAGGCCATCCCATGAAACCCATCAAACGCAAAAAATACGAAGAAGCCCTCGAAAAACTGCAAAGCGAGCTGATCGATCTGCAGCATTGGATCGTCGCCACCGGCCAGCGTGTCGTCATCATTTTTGAGGGGCGCGACGCAGCCGGCAAAGGCGGCGTGATCAAGGCCATCGAAGGCTCGCTCAACAACCGCTACGTGCGCACCGTCGCGCTGCAAAAACCGAGCGAAAGCGAAAGCAGCCAGTGGTATTTCCAGCGCTATGTCGAGCATCTGCCGAGTGCCGGCGAGCTCGTCATGTTTGACCGCAGTTGGTACAACCGCGCCGGTGTCGAATCGGTGATGGGTTTCTGTACGCCGGCGCAAACCAAGCAGTTCCTCACCGACTGCCCAGTATTCGAACGCCTGATCACCAACGATGGCCTGATCCTCATCAAATACTGGCTCAGCGTCGATCAAGAGGAACAGGAACAACGCTTCCGCGAGCGCGCGGAAGATCCCGCAAAACGTTTCAAACTTTCAGCCATCGACATAAAGGCACGCCAGCAATACGCCGCCTACGGCAAAGCCCGCGACACGATGCTCAAGGCCACCAACGCGGACAACGCACCCTGGTTCGTCACCAACTTCAACGATCAGAAACGCGGCCGCCTCAACCTGATCGATCACCTCCTCAAGCAACTCCCCAAACGCGAACCCCCCGCCCCCGCCCCACCCATGCCCAAGCTAACCGGCAAGCCCCTCGAAGAGACAATCCCCAAAGGCTTTCTGATCAAAGACAACTTTTAAATCGAAACCACCCCCGTAGGAGCCCCTTCAGGGGCGAGCTCCACCCCCACACGCCGCATAAAACATCGCCCCTAAAGGGGCTCCTACAAAAGCCGCAGGCCCAATAGATCCCAAGGCCCACCCCCCGTAGGAGCCCCTTCAGGGGCGAGCTCCACCATGCCCACGCTGACCCGAAACATCGCCCCTGAAGGGGCTCCTACAATGATCGACTCTTGACGCTTGAAGATTTATTTTGAAGCCATAAAATCGGCACCAACCCATTGATTGAACTCACCCCATGACCCGCTGGAAAGCCGCCTCCATCCATCTCTCGATCAGCATCGTCGTCGGATTGCTGGTGTTCGCGTTGCTGTTCCTAGTCTGGTTTCCACAACCCTATTTCGATGCAGCCGGTGGCGAACATCTGATCCTGGTCTTGCTCGGCGTCGATCTCGTGCTCGGCCCAATGCTCACGCTGATCCTGTTCAAGTCCGGCAAGAAAGGCATGCTGTTCGATCTATGGATGATCGGCGTTGTACAAAGCGCGGCGTTGATTTACGGAATGCACGTGATTACAGAATCCCGCCCGGTATTCATCGTCGCAGCCGTCGATCGCTTCAACGTCATCACGCCTGCCGATATCGACGCTGTGGACTTGGCCGAAGGCAAAAAGCCTGAATTCCGCAGCCTCTCATGGACAGGCCCAAAGCTCATCGCGGCCAAGCTTCCTCGGGCAGGAAAAGAACGTTCAAAGCTCATGTTTCAGGGGCCTCTCGGCAAAGATGTCCAGAACTACCCCAAGTACTACGTCGACTACAGTGAAGAGTCACAAAACCTGCTAACTCGCGCAAAACCCCTCGCGGCATTACGCAAATCTCATCCGGATTCGTCGAAAATCCTTGATCACTGGCTTGAATCGAATTCAAGAAAGGATGACGAAGTGACCTGGGTGCCCATCGTCGCGCGCAAATCCAGTCTGACGATGTTGCTCGATGCCAAAACAGGCAAAGTACTGGAGGCATTGCCGATTTACCCGTGGTAGGCAGCCCGCAGAGCGTTCACCCCGGATCCCTTTGCTGTGAAATGTCAGCAGCATCAAATGCCGCACTTTTTCCGCCAAGCTTCTAGATAAAGCGCTTCCACTTCTCGCGAGAACCGCGCGCCATCCATCAGCGACGAATTTCGCATTTTTGTCGGAAGCATGGAACGAAGCTCAGCAATTCGTGATGGATCATCAAGCTGACTCTGAAGCATTGCTCCCAGATTTTGCGCCGAGGCAACAACCCAATCACCGAGACCCACCGCATTCAACAAACTCAGGCCGCCACGATTGATCGGACGCTCTCCCGACACGGAGGCGACAGGCACGCCCATGATCAGCGCGTCACAGGTAGTCGTCGCGCCGTTATAAGGGAAAGTATCCAGCGCAATATCGACATCCCGATATGCATTGAAATACGCATCCACGTCAATGCGGCCAACGATTTCAAGTCGATCAACCCCAATCCCATGCTCCGCCATCGCCTGCGCAATCCTTGCTGCGTGGAGCTCGTTGGTAACGCCGTAAATGCGCAGGCGACTTTCGGGAATGGCGGCGAGCGCAACACCCCAAGCTTCAATGACAGCGGGATTCAGCTTTGTAGCCTGATTGAACGATCCAAAGGTCCAGTAACCGTTTTCGAGTCTCGGCAATGTTGAGCTCGGAGGAATAGTGACTTGCGGCTGATAGCACCACTGCGAATCGGGCAGTCTTGCGGGCGTTTCAACCTGCCAGTTCTCCGCCTCATCGACAGGATCCGTGAATCGGTCGCAGATCCGATAATCCATCGCTTGAAGCCCTGTCGTGCATAGATAACCCAGCCAGGTGAATTGAACAGGAGCCGGCCTCCTCGCGAAAACGCCAAGCCGATCGCCAGTCGTGTGTCCGGAGAGATCAACCAGGATGTCAATTTCATCGCCAAGGATTCGTGCTGCAACGGCCGAATCATCCATTTGAGCGATATCGCACCATCCATCCGAAAGCGCCTCAAACCGCTCCGTGATGTGATCGCGATCTACACTATTAAAATAGCAATAGACTTCAAATTCATTCCGGTCATGATGGGTGAGCAGCGGCTCAAAAAAACAAGACACCGAATGCCGCCGAAAATCGGGCGACACGTAGCCGATGCGAAGTTTCTTGCCGGACTCGAAACGTGCACGTGGCCACACAGACTTCGCTTCAGTCGCAAAGCAATTTGCATAACGAACGTGCTCTTCAAGGATTTCGGCATTTCCGATCTCTGGAAGAAAATTCAAGGCAAAAAGATAACTGCTGAACAACCGCCTATTGTTTGCATCCGTTTCCAGCGCGTTGCGATAAGCCACGACGGCGCGCTCGCTATCCCCAATACTCCGGGCAATTTCGGCGACGGCGATATTCACCGTCGGGTTTCGAGGATCGATTGCGAGAAACGAATGCAGGATTGAGAGTGCTTTGACTGTGTGTCGCTGAGCAACCCAAATTCTGGCCAAGCTCACGGTTGCACTTGCATGCTCAGGCTTTAGCTCGACGACCGTTTTGAATTCCTCCTCGGCCTCCTGCACTTTGCCGAGGCGTTGCAACGCACAACCCAAACCGAAATGAGCCTCGGGCCACTGAGATCGAATGCCAAGGGCTTTCCGATAGGACGACTCGGCATTCGAAGCCTCAGCCTTTTCAAGCTGCAGGTTGCCAAGATTCATGTGCCCAGCGGCGAACTCCGGGTTGAGGGTGATCGAGACGCTGAAAGCTTCAGACGCGTCTTCGAGTCGGCCGAACAATTTGAGTGCATTGCCTCGGTTCAAGTGCACGCTGGGCGATCTGGGCGCGAGATCCAGTGCCTGGTCGTAGATCCGCAAGGCGCCCTGAAAATCGCCGGCATCTTCGAGCGCATGCCCTTGTTCGAGGATCACTTTGGGGTCTGCATCAAGTGTGTCGATTGATGCCGACACGGTGGGTTCTGCTACATTTGCTATGAGGCGACGGAAGAACTGTTTCATGGGTTTCAACCTGCATTCGTCGGCACGTTGCCATGCCAATTAAAGATGAAAATTCCGGGATTTCCAAAGGAAACGCACGCCATGTGGTTCACAAGCTGGCTTGACACATCGAAAGGGTCGGCTTTTGCCGATTCGCTGGCTGCCGACTACGACAAGCTACGCCGATCAGTGGCTATTCGAGGCGACGACAAAGCGAAACAAGTCCGGAAATTCGAGAAGCTGGCACAGCGCGTCGAGGAGTTCCACCAGGAAAATCGCCTCAATTTCTACCAGAAAGCCAAGATGTTGAGCGACATCAAAGCCGGGTTGGGCGGATTCGGCATCGACGAAGAGGAAATTTCAGCGTTTCTGCGCTCGTTGCTGCTGAAAGGAATCCGGAGCTAGTTGCATCGGTAACAAGGTAAGCCATTGACTTCGCAAAGTCCGATCAGATTCCATTCGTGCTTTGCCGAGCCTGTCCTGCCGTGTCGCAAGGAACCTTGATGCGAATTGGTGAGAGCGGATCAGCTGTAACCAACCGTCGAAAGGCTCCGAGCAAGCGTCGTCCGCCGATCCAATGGCGAAGCGGAGTCGTCAAGCGATTAGGAATCCATTGAAACCAGCGTCATCCAACGCAACGAAAACGGTTGGAAAATCACCAGGCCAACCCGTATCTGACAGGAAACGTCACTAAATGACGGATTCCGACAAACCCACTTGAAAGGGGTCAAACGACACCGTCAACGAAAGCGAAGAATCGTCTTTTCCGAGGCGTGACACGCGCCTCACTTTGGGATTCGCTTTTCTGGGAGTTTTCATCCCAACCGTGACCGCCATCACCAAATGTGGCAGCATTCGCCCCGTCCCAGGGAGTTGGCATGGATGCTGCTATATCAAGTCACCCTTCCGATGTTAGTTGATGCGGGCGGGCAGGAACGCAAACCTGCTTTGACCGGTATCGGGAGACAAGGGGCAATCCGGATTACTTTTTAAACGAGGAATACACCATGAAGAAGACACAAGGTTTTACCCTGATCGAATTGATGATCGTGGTCGCGATCATCGCCATCTTGGCCGCCATCGCGCTGCCGGCTTATCAGAACTACATCAAGCGTTCCAAGGTCACGGAAGGCGTGGTTGCTGCGGACGCTTGCAAGGCGTCGGTCGTTGAGTATGTTGCCAGCCTCAACAAGCTCCCGGCTGATGTTGATGCAGCCGGCTGCGGCAAGTTCAAGGCAAGCCAGTACGTCACGGCACTTGCTTATGACGGCACAACCGGCGGCGTCACCATGACCTACGGCAACGTCGGTTCTGGCGTTGATACCAAGACCTACGTTCTTGAGCCGAAGTCGATCACCGGCGTAACCGGCGGCCAGATCACCGCTTGGACCTGCACCAACAGCACGGTCAACCTGGAACTCCTCCCGGCTGCTTGCCGCGGTTAATGGTTTCTGTTTGACGAAAAGCCCCTGCTTGCAGGGGCTTTTTTTTGCCTTCCTGTTGCTGCGAACTTACGTATGTGCCGGAGAATTCAAGTCCTCCAAATCCATCCTCAATCGCTTTCTCGCGTGTGGCGAAGTGATATTCAGGCCGGGCCAGGAGGCTCCTGCCGCAGCCAAACGCCACGGATTCTGCCGTCTTGTCGCTGCTACTATCTGATGCCTCATTGGAACTGTCGATCCTGATGCGAGCTTCCGGACAATCCCTTCGTGCCGCCCTGCTGCTCGGCATGCTCATCCTCGTGACCTTTGTCGTCTATTGGCCCGGTTTGCACGGCGGCTTTGTCTACGATGATGCAACATCCATCACGGGCAACGCCAATATCCAGGTAAAGGACGGCAGTTTTTCGGAATGGGCGCTCGCTGCCCTGTCGTTCCCATCTGGGACACCGCCGTTCCGATCGCTTGGCATGCTCACGTTTGCCGGCAACTACTATCTCAGCGGGATGCATCCGTTTGCATTCAAGCTCACCAACCTTTGCATCCATGTCCTCAACGGCTTGCTGCTGTTTCTTGCGCTGCGAAGCCTGTTCGATCTGTATGAAGCGGCCAGTTCGCGCGCGAGTGAAGGTCTGCGCTTCGACAAGCACATCGCTGCAGCAGCGCTGTCAGGATTGTGGTTGCTGCTGCCGATCCAGCTTACTGCTGTCCTCTACGTGGTCCAGCGACTTGAATCTTTCGCGACTACCTTCGTGTTCCTCGGACTCTGGTGGTATCTACGAGCCAGACTCAACCTGTGGGAAGGTCGACGCGGCGCGCTGAATCTCTGGGCAAGTATTGGCGTCAGCACCACGATCGGTATTCTGGCAAAGGAACCCGCAATCCTCTTGCCGCTCTATGCGGCGTTGATTGAATTCTGCGTTACGGGCTGGCGCAATCGCGATGGCCGAATCAGTCGTGCTGTCGTCTCGCTCTACGTGGTTAGCTTGGTGCTGCCGCTTCTGATCGGCCTGATATGGTTGTGGGGCAAATACATCAGCCTCGACAATCTGACCAATACGGACAGCCACGTGATTCATCGCCTGATCACCGAAGCGGGAATCATGTTTCGCTATATGGCGTGGACGCTGCTACCGAGCCTCGACTCACTGACCCTGTATCACGATGACATCCCTCTGGCACGCGGGTTGTTCGATCCGATTACAAATCTGCTGGCCGTTCTTTCGGTCGCAGCCTTGATCGCATTCGCCGTGTGGCAACGCCATCGTCGCCCGTTATTTGCGCTCGGCATCCTGTGGTTCTTTGCCGGGCATGTGATGACCGGCACCGTCATTCCACTGGTTCTGGCTTTTGAACACCGAAATTATTTTTCTTCCGCCGGTTTGCTGCTGGCTGCAGCCAGCCTGGTCACGTTGGAAGCAGGAATCTATCGGCGTCAGGCGCGCATTGGCGTAATCATCGTGGCAACACTTCTCTATGCAGGCACGACCTGGATGCGCTCACAGGAGTGGTCGGACCCGATGAGACTTTCCACGAGTGACGCGTTGAAACGACCTGATTCCCCCTCGGCGCAATTTGATCTCGCGTTGGGATTGATTGAGAAAGCACGTGCAAGCAAGCAACAGGAATACGTGGATGCTGCTCTCAAACTGCTCGACGAAAAGCGAAAGCTGCCGGGTGCCGGCATCATCTTCGAACAGAACATGATTTCGATTCTCGCGCCGTCAGGATTCCTCATCCCTACCGAATTGTGGATTTCAATTATCGACAAGATGTCCAAGGCACGGCCAAAAGTAAACGACGCGCGCTCACTCTCGACGTTGAACAACTGCTTCATAGCCGAGAAGTGCAAGGCGGAGGATCTGCACTATCTCCGCGATGCGTATGCCGCCGCGATGAAGCATCCAAAACCCTCCGCGCCCTTACTATCCGTGCACGCTGAATTCGCCTGGTATCTTGATCATGATCATGATCTGGCTGAACACGACATGCGCGAAGCCGTGAAACGCGCCCCGCGCGACATTCCCGGCTTGCAAAACCTGATCGTCGTGCTGATCAATCAAGGGAAAAAGGCCGAAGCGGAATCGATGATCGAGGCGCTTGAAAAACGCAACGTACTTGGAACGCTTGATGGCTTTGTAGTGCCTCTACGTCACACCATGAAGGCATACGATGAACGCAAGACAAGCGCGCCGATAGAGGCAACTACGCCGTGAGTATCGACTGTTGAATGTTTAATTGGCACGCATAAAAGATACGTCTACGTTAGCAAATGTTTGGCCTAGGTCAATTGAGACCCATTGGCTCGAAATAAAACATTAAGCTCAATCCATATATGAAATCGATTCAAAGCACAGCAGACCTTGCCATCAACGGCGCTCCACCCGCATTTGCGGAGCCGATTCATGTCGGGCGCCCCAATATTGGCGATCGACAGGCGTTTCTATTGCGCGTAAACCAGATCCTTGACAATCAATGGCTTACGAACAATGGCCCCATGGTTCAGGAGTTCGAACGAAGAATTGCCGAGCATCTCGGCGTGAAGCATTGCATCGCCATGTGCAACGGAACTGTTGCGCTGGAAATTGCCATTCGCGCGCTGGGGCTTGAAGGTGAAGTAATAATCCCGTCATGGACCTTCATTGCCACCGCGCATGCGCTTTCCTGGCAGGGCATCACCCCAGTTTTCGCGGACATCAATCCAAACACACACAACCTTGATCCGGATTCCGTACGCCGCATGATCACGCCGCGTACGACAGGCATCATCGGCGTCCACCTCTGGGGGCGAGCAGCTCCGGTCGAAGAGCTACAGGCGATCGCCGACGAGCACGGCTTGAAGCTCATGTTTGATGCTGCGCATGCCTTTGGATGTAGGTATAAGGGTGAAACGATCGGACGGTTCGGTAGCTGTGAAGTCCTCAGCTTCCATGCGACAAAAGTCTTCAATACTTTCGAAGGGGGCGCGATCACTACAGATGATGATTCACTTGCAGATAAAGCGCGTTTAATCCGCAATTTTGGGTTCTCCGGATACGACAATGTCGTCCATTTCGGCACGAACGGAAAAATGCCGGAAATCAACGCCGCGATGGGTCTGGTAAATCTCGATGACCTTGACTCGTTTATCCAAGCCAATCGCGAGAGATACTTGGCTTATACCAAAAACGTCGAGGCGATCGGAGGTTTGCGCATTCTTACCTACGATAAATCGGAGTTCCCAAACTACCAGTATATAGTTGCGGAATTGGATCACGCACTTGAGTCTGAGCGGGACCGCATCATCGAAATACTGAAAGCCGAGAACATTCTGGTTCGAAAATATTTCTGGCCTGGGTGCCATCGAATGAAACCCTATCAGAGGTTATTTCCCAACGCCGGGCTAGTGTTGCCCAATACTGAACGTCTATCAGATCGAGTCATCGTACTTCCGACGGGTCAATCGACTCCAATCGAGACAGTGGAGATCATTTGTCAGGTCCTTTCGCTTGCGCCATTCTCCGAAGTTGGCAAGGAAATCCGAAATTGAACTCTGAGGCATCCATATCAGAACGGGGAGTCGGTTATGCCCTCTAGTATTTCAATGTCCCAAGACGAAGTGATAAGGGTAATCGAGGCTTTTGGCATAGATTTTTCCGTAGAAGGGGCAGTCGTCGGAGAACTGCAGTTCTCTAGTTTCAGAAATCCTCGGCAAGCTGGCATCTATTTTGCCCAAGGAATTTCCAATCTACCAGCCCAAGTTCGAAGATCACTCGTAATCGTATCTCAATTTCCATATGCTCCTGAATCACATAATGCTTATATTAAAGTCAATAATCCTCAAATAATTTTCTACAAACTACAACGCACTTGCACTGCTTTTGAAGAAATGAGAGGCATACATCCGACAGCGATCATTCACGCGGATACGCAGATTTCCCCAGATGCGTACATTGGACCCTTCTGCGTTGTTGAAAGCGATGTCGTCATCGGGCCTAACTCGATTCTAGATTCCCATGTCGTTGTCAAATCCAAGTCAAAAATTGGCGCTCGCGTGCGAATAGAGTCCCACTCAACAATTGGCGCGACCGGTGCTGCGTGGGTTTGGGAGCCATCTGGAGATAGGCGAGTTGTCCAACCCCAGACAGGCCATGTCGAGATCGGCGACGATGTCTTCCTGGGAAGTGATATCACCGTCGTTCGCGGCTCGATAAACGAGGCAACAAAAATCGGGAGTGGCGGGGTTATAGCACATGGCACAAAGATCGGACATGGTTGCTTGATAGCAAACCACGTTCACATGGCGAATAACGTTTCCATCGGAGGTAATGTTGATATTGGCGATAAGGCGTTTTTTGGAAGCGGCGCGGTGGTTCGAGCGCGGGCGCGAATCGCGGAAAGAGTCGTAGTTGGTGCAGGCGCAGTCGTCATCAAAGACGCACTGGAGCCGGGGGATGTGCTGGCGGGCAATCCAGCCAAATCAATTCGACGATCGAATAGTAAATTGTCTGGCGTTCCAAGTACAAACGCAGAGGGGTAAATAACATGCACGGCTATTCATATGTTTCGCCAAAGGCTTCGATTGGCAATAACGTGAAAATTGGGCATTTCGTGGTGATAGAAGATGACGCTACGATTGGCGACGATGTAGTGCTTGAAGAATTCGCGCTGATTCAGAGCGGAGCATCAGTCGGCAAAGGTACAAAAGTAGGTACGTACACGAAGATCGGCAAAAATGCCACGGTAGGAGAGAATTGTAGCTTCACCAGCTACTGTGAGATTCGAGACAAATGCGTCCTTGGAGATGGGGTCTCGATGGGTTCCCGCTGCACTCTCTCGGCCGGTACGCGAGTTGGGGACTTCGTCATAATGAAATATGGTTTTGTCGTGACAGATACCCCTGTTCTGCTACAGAACACCGTAAAAAATGTTGGAGGGCTCGGCAGCCATTCTCGTTTTGGGGCAAATGTCACAATCATGCCCGGGGTATCGATAGGAGAAAACTCAGAGGTAGGAGCTTGTTCTCAGGTTCGTTGTGATGTACCTGCAGGCCAAGTCTGGTATGGGTCACCGGCCACGTTCTTTCGACCGGTTTAACTGATTCTCGCTCGCGAATTTTCTCGCCCTGAATGCGCATTCTGCAATGGTGCGCTCTTGAAGTCTTGGCCTACATGGGCTCC
This sequence comes from Lysobacterales bacterium, assembly GCA_038234445.1. Classification (GTDB taxonomy): domain Bacteria; phylum Pseudomonadota; class Gammaproteobacteria; order Xanthomonadales; family Rhodanobacteraceae; genus Dokdonella. The sequence continues at coordinate 35,239 of JBBQTY010000003.1, read as the reverse complement.
CTTTTTTCTGTCTACGATAAGAAATCGCCAAATCCCATCGCACACCCAGCGGGCAACACGCGCTGTGTTTTGGAGCGGGCTAGAAATTGCCGCGCGCTACGGCGTACAGTTTTTTGTGGTTGTCGCCCTTGCCAGGCTTTTGTCACCAAGCGATTTCGGTTTGATTGCGATGCTCCTTGTCTTCACCAGTATCGGCGCATTGATGGTGGACTCGGGATTCAGCTCATCATTAGTACAACGACAAAATACGACCGCCGACGATGAGACGACCGTTTTCCTTTTCACAACGGCAATGGGCGTGCTTCTGTTTGCCCTCCTTTGGCTCTGTGCACCGGTCATAGCCAATTTCTATGATCAACCGTCGCTCGTCGGGCTGACCCGATTGGTGGCTTTTGTTCTACCACTGAGCGCGCTATCCGCCGTCCCAGACGCATGCCTCACTCAACAACTCAATTTCAGAACGCGCGCAAGAACCCAAATCCTGTCTAGCTTGGGTTCGGCTATCGTTGCTGTATTCCTCGCATTGAAAGGATTTGGTGTGTGGAGTCTTGCGTGGCAATCGGTCATCGCCGCAATGCTGCGGGTGATTCTGCTTTGGGTGTATTCGGGTTGGCGGCCGAGTGGGAAGTTTCGGCAGAAATCCCTGCGAAGCCTTTTCAGTTACGGTGGATACATGTTGCTGGCGAACGTCTTGGATACGTTCACCACGCGTCTGCAGTCGCTCCTTATCGGTATGATGTTCGATGTCCGCGCGCTCGGTTACTACACCATTGCCCAAAGCGCACAGAGTGCCCCGACGACTTTGGTTGGCGCCTTCCTAAACCGTGTCGGACTACCGGTCTTCTCGAGCATTGCGAACCAGCCGAAAAAGCTTGTCGGAGCACTTCGTCTTTCATTGCGCGTAAGCTTGTTCGTTTTCGTTCCCTGCATGATTGGGATGGCATTAACCGCCAGAATGCTGATTGAGTTGCTCTACGGGCGACGATGGGTCGAAGCTGCGCCCATTCTTGTGCTTCTCTCGTTATCGGCGACCTTCTGGCCACTTCATGTTCTCAACCTCGCTGCTCTGAGCGGCCAAGGGAGATCCGATCTATTCTTCAGGCTGGAACTGGTCAAGAAGCTCATTGGTATCAGCCTGATTGTGGTGTTCAGTCCGTTTGGCCCGATCGCGATTGCCGCAGCTGTCCTGGTCTCAAGTGTTCTCGGTTTGTTAATCAACACGTGGTATTCCGGAAAGCTGTTTGGTTACGGAACGGCAGCGCAACTCCGAGATCAGATTCCCACTCTTGCTCTTATGGTTCCAGCACTCTTAGTTGGCTGGTCAATTCTACATTGGACAGAGGAGGGCTATGGCCATACTGCCTTGGCCATTGTCGCCTCTGCAACGGTCTACGTTGGCGCAGCGCTGGTCTTCCGCAATACGGCGCTGACTGAACTGATCTCATTGTTCAAGGATATTAGAGTCGCGCAGCAATCGACGGCAACATTCGCCGATGAATAACCCGATAAGCACAATAGAGATCTCTGATGCTACATCGCTACCTGCTGATCCGCTGGTCAGCGTATACATGCTTGCCTACCGCCACGAAAGATTTATCGAGACTGCAATTCAAGGAGTGATTGCGCAAACCTGCAATTTTCCGATCGAACTAATCATTGGAGAAGATGGATCGCCTGACAAAACGCGCGAAATCGTAATGAAATACCAGAAGCAATATCCAAACCTGATACGTGTGTTAACTAGCGATGCCAATGTTGGTGCACGCGCCAATGCCAGACGATGCCAGGCAGCAACACGAGGCCGATATGTCGCGATTTGCGAAGGCGATGACTTCTGGACCGATCCGCAAAAGCTTGCCACTCAAGTCTCGTTGCTCGATCGGAAGCAGACTATTTCCTTGGTCTGTCATGCCGTAAACCTTGTAGATGCCGAGAGCGGGCTGCGTAATCGTCAACATCGATCAGCCGGATGTTCTCGGATTCTGCAGGCGAGAGAGGTGGTCGCCAGGGGGGGCTATTTCATCCCGACTTGCTCAATTCTGGTCCGCAGGACAGTACTCGAAAACCGCCCTGATTGGTGGGAGAAGTGTCCAGTTGGCGACTACCCACTCGCACTTCGAGCGACTCAACTTGGCGAAGTAGCTTACATGGATATAGTGATGGCTTCGTACAGGGTGAATGTGCCGGGCTCATGGACAGTTACTCGCAAAACTGAAGCTCTTTTGCACGATCGATATCAGCATGCGAAGGCCATGGAACGGATGCTGCGAGGCTTCATAGCTGAAACCGGACCAACTTATCTGGCCGCAGCACGACCACTAATCCGCAAATACATCTACAACGCGATCGTACGCGGCCCTGGTGATTTGCGCGAAAGACGTCTCCTTCTCAACGAAGCACGTGGGACATTGAACAGGTTCGACATTTTTTTTGCTCATCTCGCGTTCTATACAGGCAGGACTTTTGTTTGGCTTCGCGCACTTCCAACAAACGTTGTTAATTTTACGTATGGTATCGCATATGATTTTAGGTCCAAGCAAACATTTGATTAGACGCACCAAAGCAAAGGTGTTGCATCTATTATTTCAATAGCTTTCTGCCATATTTACTATAATTTAATTTGTATTTGTATTGGCAAGTTTATCATACAAGTAATTTATGTGTTTGCTTGCCTTGCAAGCGCTCGCTCACGCTTATGATAATACAACTAAATTATTAGAACAAAAATACATACATTGGCCAAAGAAAATGAGATTCGATAAAATTTGAGGGAATGTGGCAATTAACGACAGCAACAGATGCGCGTTTTGGAATTACTTTTTTAGCCTTAGTTGGTTTCAATATCGAGTGTTTTCTCGCACAAATTTTTGATCCGAGTCTCACTACTCACGTGCATGGAACCTTGGCCACTATGCGGCGCTAATGAGATATGACGAAAAATTGGTTGGTGAACGATATTCTTCTCAATGCCCAAATTACAGGCTCCTGAAAAATATGCGTAGCATCATTACATTTGGCACATTCGATGTGTTCCACGTAGGTCACCTCAGTCTGCTGGAGCGAGCCGCCGCGATGGGCAATCGTTTGATCGTTGGCGTGTCCACTGATGCTTTGAACATTTCGAAGAAGCAACGTGCTCCCGTTTATAGTGAGGAGGAGCGCATACGAATCGTCCGCGCACTTCGGTGCGTAGATGACGTTTTTCTTGAGGAGTCGCTGGAGCTGAAGGCCTCGTATATTCGCAACCATCGTGCCGATATTTTAGTCATGGGCGACGATTGGGAAGGTCGTTTCGACCACCTTGGTTCGCTATGCAAAGTGGTGTATCTGGCACGAACACCCTCGGTATCCACTACCGCAGTAATCGAAAAGATCCGCAGTTGATAAGAGTCTCCGCCAGACGCTCTCGACGACGCAGCACAAAGGTTCGACTTCACTCTCCCGATGGCATCGCCAAAGCACTCATGTTTCGGAATGGCTTGGTCCTGATCTAGCGCCCAGATGAAATTGCAACCGTTCAACGCATCGCGTCGTTGCCTCGCCATCAGCCATCTCGCCGTATATGGCCCGTCGAATGCCATCCGCGCTTAAGCCGAATTCCCTTCGGTAGCTGTCTGGACGATCAAGATACGCTTCGAGTAATCCGACTGTTTGCTCGAAGCCGGTAGCGATCGCACCGTAGCGATAACTCGCATCGAGGGAGAAACCTTTCGCGAACGGTGGCTCGACATCAAGGAAAACGGCTGGACGGGCAAGCAGCAGAAAATCGAAGGCTATGGATGACCAGTCGCATACCAGTATGTCGCTGACCAGAAGCAGTTCTTCAGTATCCGGAAACTGAGCAAACGATCGGTTGACGATTCGCGGCCATGCTTTGCCGCCGCCATCGGTGCTGTTCAAGTGGGCGCGAACGACCACAGTCGCCCGCGCACGTGTTGCCATCGCGGACAGCGTCGAAAGAAAGGTCTGCTCATCCACGCCAAACGGATAGATGCTGCGCTGGCCTGAATCCTGCTTCCAGGTAGGAGCAAACAGGACGATTTTACCGATGTCCGATCCCTCGAGTCCGAGGCGATTCCTGGCCTCCTCGACAGATTCGGACGCTTTCACCAAACGATCGGTTCTCGCATAGCCGGTCGCGAAAACGTTTTCAGGCTCAAAACCGAATCGGTCGATGTACATTTTTTTTAGCATTGGCGATGCCACCCAGGCTTCATCGTAACGATGCTGAGTTCTGAAATCGTCGGAGTTGAAGCCTTTGAATGGAATACCGTGCCAGACGTCAAAAAACTTCACCGAAGTGAAACGAAGCATCGGTGACATTGCGTGCAGACCATGATCGCTGATGACAGCCTCTGTGCGTGCCAAGAGGGATGCGAGCGCTGGCGACGTAGCAAGAACACTTGAAACGCCGGCCGTAGACAGCTCATGGTGATACGCGCTGTCCATCGTTACGAATGTGACATCGAACTCTTGCCGATGGAAACGACGAAGACGCCGGTGGATGGCAAGCAGGTTGCCTGAAAGCTTGTGGCCGTAAAGCACGATTTGAGATCGTGGTCGCTGCCGCCGGAATGCCCGAAGTGCGATACCTGCCATCACGTTGATGGCAAAGAGTGCCAGCTTTAGCCAGTGCAAAGGATTGCGCTTGTCGACTTTCACTTGTCCGCCATCTGTGGATGTCCGCACCTTTAAAGCACGGTTTGAATTACGCAGTCTTTTCTGGATCCGTCGTCGAATGAACCGAGCGCTCTCTTTTCAGCAAGAACTTCCGAATAGCGCCCCGGCAATTCGTATTTTGCTGGCTCGACGCATCACCAATAGGCGTTGGATAGTGGTTCTCCAGGTTCAATGGGGATTGAACATCATCCCTGACGGGTCGAGCACCTTGACGACCTGGTTCCCGAACGACTCCCAACCGAAGCTGGTCGCGAATTCCATGCATGACGGCCTCAGCGACTCGCGATCGCGCAACGTTTCAAGGATAGCGGCAGTCATTGCGTCTGCGTCACCAGAAGCAATCAATCGGCCGGACTCGCCATCCTTGACGGCATCCACGATTCCGCCGGTTGCGTAAGCGACTGTCGGCAATCCGTTGGCAGCAGCCTCGATCGCGACCATGCCGAAACCTTCAGGATCGCCCGGAATCTCCCGGACTGGAAAGACGTGAATGTCGGCGGCCTGATAGACCGTCGCGAGTTCGTTGCGGTCCACGATCACTCCAAGAAACCGGATGTTGGCGCCTACGCCTTTTGTTTCTGCCGCTAACTGAATACTTTCGATGCTTTGTGATTTCGCATGCAATGCCTGGGTTGGCGCGTCTCCCACGATCAGCAGCATGACCTCGGGATGCTGAGCAACCACTGCCGGAAGTACATCGGACACAAATTCGCGCATGCCTTTGCGAGTACTCAGTCGCCCGACGGACAACAGCAAAGGGCGCCCGCCCAATTGTAAGCGCTTCCGAAAATCAGCAATGGCCGAAGCATCAGGCTCATTCTCCGGCAACTCCACGCCAGGATGCACGATTTTGATTCGATCGCCTGGAACGCCGGCGTCAATGGCAAGCCGCCTCGTCGCATTGCTGTTGGCGATTACCGAGTTCATGCGACGAATCGCGGGAAACCACACATTTTTGTAGACGATCTGCTTGACCGCCATATCAAGGCCGTGGACGTAGACCGCAGAGCGAGCCCCGCTCCACTTCGAGGCGAACCACGCCATCGGCGCAGTCAATCCACTACCCGCCAAGACAAAATCCGGACGCCATTGGCGTGCAACGCGAAGTGCTTTTAGCTGAGCCTCTGCGAGGAATCGCCACAAAGGTACTAGCGGCACCTCGTCGATGAGAACCCCGAGTGGCGCAAGTGCAGCGGCACCAGTCGGGCCAATCACACGAACATCTGCGCGCTGCGACAACTCTTGCGCCAGGTGCCAGTTGAGCCACTCCATACCACCCATCAGCGGCGGCAAATTGCGAGTGACGATCAGAATACGCGGACGCCGTGCGTCAGACATCACGCCGATAGGTCAACGAAGTGATCTGCTCTGAAATCAGGCCGATCAAGAAGATGATGACTGCAGCGCTGAACAAAAGCATGCTCATGTTCGTAAAGCGATGATGGGTAATGAACGTGTAAGCGTAGTAGCCCAACCCAGTCAGGAAGAACGTCGCACTGGCGGGAACAAAAAGTTTTAGGGGTGAATACAACGTTGCAATCTTGAAAATGATCAGAAGAAACCGCAATCCGTCACGCAACGGCTTTATATGGCTTTTTCCGACTCTCCTGGCTACTGGAATCGGCTCGTATGCGACGGCGTATGCGCTACGGAAAAATGCCATCGTGCAAGTCGTTGGATAGGAAAAACCATTCGGCAACAGATGAAGGAACTCGCGGAATTTTTCGGCGCGAACCGCACGGAATCCCGAGGTGAGGTCCTTCACTTCAAATCCAGTCATACGGCTGGCGAGCCAATTGTAGAAAGCGTTGGCGACCCCTCTGCTGACGCCAGCCTGGCCGGACCAGTCGCGTGCTCCGACCACCATGTCGAACCCCTCATCCAAACGCCGGACCAGTCGATCAACCAAGGCCGGATCATGCTGGCCATCAGCATCCATGAAAACAATGGTGTCGCCAGTGGCCGCACGCGCACCGCGCTTGATCGCTGCGCCGTTACCCATTGAATAGGGTTGGCGCAGCGCAGTAACGCCGTTTTGACGACAGATTTCGGCGGATTCGTCTGTCGAACCATCATCGACCACGATAATTTCCGCCTCTGGCTGGATCTTCCGCAACACTGGCAAGAGGTTGGCCAAGGCCGCGGCCTCATTCTTCGCCGGAAGGACTATGCTGAGCATCGATACCCCGAATTTCGCGGCGCCACGTCAAAGCCGCCGAAATTTATGTGGATTGGGCCACTATACTGCCCGGCAGGTGTTCTTTCGGCAATGCATTTGCGGTAGATTCAGCAGTGGATACGGGGACTTGCGCGACATTCTTATGGCAACACAGATGAATCCGGGTAGTTTGGTTGGCCTTTCCGGCATAAGCCGTAGGCTTGTGGCCGAAGGCTTGCTCGGCGAAAACGAAGCACGCAAAGCAGTGGAAGGCGCTAGCAAACAGAAAATTCCGATCGGTGCATGGCTTTCTGAGAATGGCTTGGTCTCGAGTGCGCAGATCGCCCTCGCTTCTGCTTTCGAGTTCGGTCTTCCGCTTTTCGATGTCACTTCGCTCGATCTGAGCCAGATTCCGATCAAGCTGGTCAAGGAAGAGTTGATCAACAAGCACAAGGCGTTGCCGCTGTTCAAGCGCGGCAATCGGCTGTTTGTAGGCTTGTCGGATCCGACCAATCTGCGCGCTCTGGATGACATCAAGTTTCAATCGAACCATATCATCGAGCCAATCCTTGTCGATGAGCAGCAGCTTGAGCGTGCGATCGAGCAGGCTCAAAACATCACAAGCACCACGATTGAGGACATGGAAGATTCAGAGGGGCTGGAGAACCTCGATCTTGGCGATGTCGGTGAGGAAGAAGGCGGCGCTGGCGTCGATGCTAGCGGTACGGATGATGCGCCGGTCGTCCGTTTCGTCAATAAAGTGCTCGTTGATGCGATCAAGCGTGGGGCGTCGGATATCCATTTCGAGCCGTACGAGACCAACTATCGCGTGCGCCTGCGCATGGATGGCATGCTCAAACACGTGGCTTCCCCGCCCATTCGTCTGACCCCACGAATCTCTTCTCGCATCAAGGTTATGGCAGGGCTGGACATCGCCGAGCGCCGCGTACCGCAGGACGGTCGCATCAAGCTCAACTTGTCGAAGACGAAGTCCATCGACTTCCGCGTGAGCACCTGCCCAACCCTGTTTGGCGAGAAGATCGTGATGCGTATCCTCGACGCATCAGCGGCGAAGATGGGTATCGACAAGCTGGGTTATGAAGACGCCCAGCGCGACCTGTTCCTCGCGGCCATCGAAAAACCCTACGGCATGGTGCTGGTGACCGGACCGACCGGTTCGGGCAAGACGGTCTCGTTGTACACGGCGCTCAACATCCTCAATACCGAAGGACGGAATATCTCAACGGTCGAGGATCCGGTGGAAATCCGCGTGCCTGGCATCAATCAGGTTCAGCAGAATCAAAAGCGCGGCATGACGTTCGCGGCGGCGCTTCGCTCGTTCTTGCGTCAGGATCCGGACGTCGTGATGGTCGGCGAAATCCGCGACCTCGAAACAGCCGAAATTGCTATCAAGGCTGCGCAAACCGGCCACATGGTACTTTCTACGCTGCATACCAATGATGCGCCGCAGACGATCGCACGCTTGATGAACATGGGTATTGCGCCCTACAACATCACCTCATCAGTCACTTTGATTATTGCCCAGCGTTTGGCGCGTCGCCTGCACACCTGCAAGCGTCCGCTCGAATTGCCCGCATCTGCCCTACTCGCCGAAGGGTTCACTCAGGCCGATATCGATTCCGGAATGCATCTTCAGGAGGCGGTTGGCTGCTCAGGATGCAATGAAGGTTACAAAGGGCGGATGGGCATCTATCAGGTAATGCCAATTACCGAATCAATCGCCAAGATCATTCTTTCAGGTGGCTCGGCTATACAGATTGCCGACCAGGCGCGCGCCGAAGGCATTCCCGATTTGCGCGCATCGGCTCTTCTGAAAGCAAAAAATGGCCTCACGAGCCTCGCAGAAATCAATCGCGTGACCAAGGATTAAGCCATGGCAACCACGACCGCAACCACCCGAGCAGGGGTCAAAACCAGCGCCGGAAAATCGCGCGCTTCATTAAGCAAGATGGATACTTACGTCTGGGTTGGCCTCGACAAGCGCGGCCAGCGCATGAAAGGCGAGATGACGACCAAGTCCGCCACTTTGGTCAAGGCCGAGTTGCGGCGTCAGGGCATCAACCCGCAAACGGTCAAGGCCAAGGCGAAACCGCTATTCGGCAAGGCCGGAAAGACGATCAAGACACGGGATATTTCCGTGTTCAGCCGCCAGCTCGCTACGATGATGGCCGCGGGCGTACCGATGGTGCAGGGTTTCGAAATCGTCGCTGGCGGTCAGAACAATCCGCGCATGAAAGACATGCTGGTCGACATCAAGACCGAAATCGAAGGTGGCTCGGCTCTCAATGAGGCCCTCGGCAAGTACCCGGTGCAATTCGACGAGCTCTATCAAAATCTCGTTCGCGCAGGTGAGTCTGCCGGTGTGCTCGATACGGTTCTCGATACGATCGCCAACTATCAGGAGAACATTGAACAAATCAAGGGCAAGATCAAGAAAGCGATGTTCTACCCGGCGATGGTGTTGAGTGTCGCCGTGATCGTTTCGGCGATCCTGCTGATTTTCGTCATCCCCCAGTTCGAAGAGGTCTTCAAGAGTTTCGGAGCAGATCTGCCCGCTTTCACGCAAATGCTCGTTGCGTTGTCTCGCTTCATGGTGAAAATGTGGTGGGTGATTCTGCTGGGCTTCGTGGGCTTCGTCGTCGGCATCTCGATGCTTTACAAGCGATCAGAGAAATTTCAACATCTTGTCGGACGTGCAGTCCTGAAAATCCCGGTTATCGGCGAAATCCTTCGGCAATCGGCCATGGCGCGCTTTGCTAGAACATTGGGCGTGACATTCCGCGCCGGCGTTCCGCTGGTAGAGGCTTTGGACTCGGTTGCCGGCGCGACCGGCAGCGTGGTTTACAACGAGGCTGTCAAGCGCATCAGAGAAGATGTCGCGGTAGGCCATCAGCTGCAGCTGGCTATTCGCCAGACAGGCCTCTTCCCGAACATGGTCGTGCAGATGGTGTCGATCGGCGAAGAATCCGGCGCTCTCGATGCCATGTTGTTCAAGATCGCGGAATTTTATGAGCAGGAGGTCAACAACGCGGTTGATGCATTGGCCAGCCTGCTAGAGCCTTTCATCATGGTCATCATCGGCATCATCGTTGGCGGCATGGTCATTGGCATGTACTTGCCGATCTTCAAGCTCGGATCCGTGGTGGGTTGATGTCGCGATAGCGGCGGCACAAGAGGTTTGCTTGCGTCGCCGTTTTGTTGGATGGTTCGTTGATGGTTTCGAAAATGGTCGCGCATGTGTTTCATTGTCGACCGCGAGAAACTTGAGCGACTCGTCGGCGCGTGCTCGCCGCGATACGGGTTTCTTCGGAGCGCTCAGACATTTGCCACGAGCGGAAGTCGCAAAAGCGGCTTGGGAATTCGCAATCGCCCTTCGCACGCTCAGAGCCTGCCCTGGACTTGATCCGGGGGTAGACGGCAGCGTTGAATCGAATCCGCTGTCGCTCAGAGGCGCATCGTTTACGTTGCGGATGCGTTGTGAACGCCAGAGATCAATCCGCAGCGTACATCGCTGGCAAACCGCTTCTGACGCAAAAGCTGGTATTTTGCTGATCCGTTATTGAGGATCGACACTTGATGGATCTGGCCTGGCTGCAACAACCTGGCGAATTGATCGCGACGGTCGCCATCCTCGGGTTGCTGGTTGGCAGCTTTTTGAATGTGGTGATCTTGCGCTTGCCACGCCGCCTTGAGCATGAGTGGTTATCCCAAGCCCGGGAATTTCTCGGACAAGACGTGCCCGCAGATCCCGCAGCGGCTCCTCCTGATTTGGTGTTCCACGGCTCGCATTGCATGCATTGCCAACATGCCTTGTCGCCGTTGGACAACATCCCGTTGCTGAGTTATGTGTTTCTGCGCGGGCGCTGCCGCTATTGCAAGATGACGATTTCCTGGCAGTACCCGCTGGTCGAATTGATCAGCGCCTTCGCCTGCGCAACCGTGGCCTGGAAATTCGGATTCGGTTGGCAGTTGCTGGCTGGCCTGATCCTGACATGGATCTTGATCGCCGCCTCCGGAATCGATGCGCGAACCCAACTGTTGCCGGATCAACTTACCCTGCCCTTGCTTTGGCTGGGCTTGCTGATCTCGCTTGTTCCGGTGTTTATCGCACCGTCCGACTCCATTATCGGCGCTGCGATCGGATGGCTCAGCCTGTGGTCTGTTTTTTGGCTGTTCAAGCTGATGACCGGCAAGGAAGGAATGGGTTACGGCGATTTCAAATTGCTCGCGGCCTTGGGCGCATGGATGGGCGCGAGTGCGTTGCTTCCGACGATCTTGCTGTCCTCGTTGATCGGCGCAATCGTGGGGGGCGTCATTCTCGCGGCCAAAGGCAAAGACAAAAGTACGCCGATCCCGTTTGGTCCTTTCATTGCCGCCGCGGGATGGGCGTGGTTTGTTTTCGGGAATGAACTTCTGGCTTTGTATAGGCAATGGTTCTTGATGGCTGGTTGAGAGCCATCAGCATTGTCAGCATGCAACCACGATATCCGCTCTATTTGAATCGAATCATTCCTCGAAAACCTTCGTCGCGTGACCAACCAATCGATGACGATCACATGTAGGAGCCCGTTTACGGGCGAGCTTTTGGTTGGATCTGCGGTGTCGTGTTGGAGAGCTCGCCCCTGAAGGGGCTCCTACGGGGGGCGGAGGAATGTGCGGCTGCGGTTCAATCCGTTACGAACCCGTAGACGACGATCACATGTAGGAGCCCGTTTACGGGCGAGCTTTTGGTTGGATCTGCGGTGTCGGGTTGGAGAGCTCGCCCCTGAAGGGGCTCCTACGGGGGCGCAGGGGAACGTGCGGCGGCGATTCAATCCATGGGCGAAACCGTCGATGACGATCACATGTAGGAGCCCGTTTACGGGCGAGCGTTTGGTTGGATTTGCGGTTTCGTGTTGGAGAGCTCGCCCCTGAAGGGGCTCCTACGGGGGCGCGGAGGAATGTGCGGCGGCGGTTCAATCCGTATTGAACAAGTCGATGACGATCACATGCAGGAGCCCGTTTACGGGCGAGCCTTTGGTTGGAGCTGTGGTTTTGTGTCGGAGGGCTCGCCCCTGAAGGGGCTCCTACGGGGCACACGGAAACCTGCGGCGGCGGCGCGGCGATCTGGAATGGTGGGCGATAGTGGGATCGAACCACTGACTTCCACCGTGTGAAGGTGGCACTCTACCGCTGAGTTAATCGCCCGATGCTGGGAAGGCGCGCTGAGCGACCGCGGCCTACAGCCTCCCTCAATCTGCGTGTCGAGCCGATCCAATATCGGAATCAAGTAAGCAGATGGTGCCGGAAATAGGAATCGAACCTACGACCTCATCATTACGAATGACGCGCTCTACCAACTGAGCTATTCCGGCGCAGAAGGGTTGCGGAGTATAGACGTCAGGCGAGATCGCGGCAAGGTCGGAAGACACCGGACACAAGCGATGCGGTACTCGACAGGCTCGCGTCCAATCTCTGCCACTCGTAGGCGATCAAAACGCCGCTACCGTCTACCAACAGCCCGCTGCGCCGAGAGTACCGCTCGCCGTTTTGACTCCCAAGCTGCTCAACGACAAATCTCCGCACTTGGTGTCCGAAGTCTGGGACCCGGTAGCGGTTGCCGTAATCGTGTACGTGGTCGCCAGTGGATCGGGCGTGAATGTCAGATCGTAATAGGATGCGCCGGTTTGTGGCGAATGCGGGTAGTTCAGCACGGGAAAAGCCGCGTAAGAGCGATTCAATGTGAATTCGCGCTCAAGTTTCTGCGAGATCTCAACGAGGTCGGTTTTGGCCTGCGTACGGCGCGCCTTACGCACGTATTCCTGATATCCCGGCAACGCGATCGCAGCAAGGACAGCAATGATCACGATGACGATCAATAGTTCGATCAGTGTGAATCCCCTGAGCTTGTTCAACGTCGTGTCCTCTTGAAGTGGCCGAGCGATTTTTTTTCCGCTCGACCAGAATAGCAACTAATCCGTTTCCGATTGAAGGCATCCATTCGGGCAATTCCGTTTGCCCGAACTTTCGACTATTCCCAGTTTCTTAGCGAATCTGCTTCCAGGAGATGCGACCGCAAGGAATCGCTTTGCCCGGCGGGCGACCTGCAGAGTTCGGCGACCGCCAGCTGCACGTCGTGACCGGTGGCTCGCAAGCCGGATCGGTCGCGGGATCGCAAGCAGTCGGCGGCGGCGTGCAGGTCGGATCGGTCGGATCGCACGGCAGCGGAGGAACGGCAAGTTCGTCCCCGGGCGGGTGAATGATGACGATCGGCGGCTCGCCTGGCGGTGGTCCACGCACCGTATCGGTACCAGCCAGCGGACCCGAAGGTGGCGTCATGCCTGTTCCATAGCCCGCAGCCGGAGGAATCGGAATGTAGTCCGCTGCGCCTGTCAGAGCATCAAGCACCATCGTTGCGTTGAGGCTGCCGGGTTCGCACGTATCGCCTTCAGGACGGAACGTATTGAAGATGACGTTGCTGAGAATACCTTGCGGGGTTGCAGTAACTCTCTCGCCGTCAATTTCCGTCGCCGATGCACCTGTGCAACCTGCGCCGGTGCACTTCAGATCCATGTACCAACCGAGCTTGCCTGCACCTGTGGCGGACAACTTGTAGTCGACTGGATTGCGCGTGGCCGTGCGATAGCCATTGATACCGCCTGCACCAAGCGGGGTATAGCTTGTGATTTCCTGTTTTTCGAGATCGGCAAAGGCTCCGCTGACTCGCGATGCGATCGGAAAGTATGCAGTCCAGAGACCGTTGACATCATCGTAACTGCGGCTATCCCAGATTCCGTAAAGCGTATCGAGAGAAGTGCGCGAACCGAGGCCAAGTTGGGATTCGTCGGCATCATTCGGATTGAGGTAGCGCCCCGTTCCGAAGATGACCATGGTTCCACCCAGCGGATTGGCGACAGTGTACGAACCACTCGTGATCGACTGCCTTTTACCGGTCGGATCCTTGGCTGTGAAGATCGGATCACCGCCGTTGCCGAGAGACCAGGTTCCACTGGTCAACGACTGCTCGAAACGCCACATGTTGCCTTGGTAATCGCCCGCATAGATGGTATCGCCCGCTCCGTTGCCGGAGTTGTCGACCAAAACCGCTGCGGCGAGTCCATTCGGCCCTTCTGTGCAACTTGCATCCGTAGACAGGCACCCAACACCGGTATCAATTGTCTGGATTTTGGCTCCAGTGGCTAGATCCCTGATGAAGAGAACTGCGCGCCCACGATCGCTGTTGAGTCCGTTGCCAAATACAGCGACCCACTGCCCACCCTCGCTGATCCCCATGTACGGACGACCTGTAAATTGGCCCATGTCTCCGCCATCGACCGCGTTGCTGCTGTTGAATTCCCACAACACCTTGCTCTCATCGAACGTGCGTGGGTTGGTGATGTCAAGAGCATAAACGGCGCGCCCACCGGCCCCGGTAGAGGCAAGCAGGACGCTCTTCCATGTGCCGAGGAAGGCATCACTGACCGTCGGTGATCCATCGACAAAGTAACGATGCACGTAACCCGGGGTCACGAGTTCGTTGAGGTTGCCGACAACTGCATTAGGCACATAGGCAAACAATTCCTTACCGCCATCCGTGCCTTCGCTGCCATCAAACGCGTGCAACATGCCGTCGTTCGCGCCGACAAAAAGCACCGGATTTTCGGACTTGGTGCCATAGATCGTCTTCTTCGACTCTACATACGCAGGATAGTCAGCAGCCTCTGAAGCTGCCACTGTGGACAAGATACTGCCGTAACCGAAGCTGGTCACACCGACCACTGCGGGCGTCGAGTTGAGAATGTCGCCGACCTTCGAGCTGCGCTTGCGATAGGGGCAATCCGTGGCCAAGATACAACCCGTTGCGCCTTGCTCCTTTGACTGGTCACCTTTCAAGTATGCAATCACGTCATCAACGGTGTACGCGGACGGCAACGTTGCCATCAATCGCGTTTCCATTGCTGCATCAAGGCCTGCCGTGGTGAACGCTGTGCCGGAGAATCCTCCTGCATTAGGCTCGGCGGTGTAGACCTTGCGCGTGCCTGGTGCAGGCATCTTGCCGTTCGCGCTCCAGACCGGCGTCGCCGCGTTGTTGTACGTCGCATCGGAACGCAGACGGAAGGCCTTGATGTCGCCCGACCAATCCAGTGATTTGTACGATGCTTCATAGGCAAGCGTGGCACCTGGCACATAGCGTGGCGTGCTGGTCGCGACGCTCGCGGTCGGTTGCGAGTTGTTGATGATGTCGGCAAAAGCCTTGTCGAGCTGGGCACGCAGCGTGGCTGGATTGGTCACCAGGAAATAATTGTCCGGCACCCCGTCGCCATTCGTGTCATCAGCAGCGGGATCGGGGGCACCGTACTTCGCGGCATACCAAAGCGGATCGTTGAGGAAAATCGTCCCATCGGTCGCACCGGCAGCCGACGGCGTGAAAATACGCGTCGAATTGAGCGGCAGCTGTGCAGCACAGGCGGCGGGAGGTGTTGTGATGCCACACCCTCCCGGGAGCACTGGATTCGGTGTATTCAAGACATAAGGCAGGAAACTACCCACACCCGAGTCAGTGTCCTTGACCTCGAGATAGACACCGTCTTGGGTGGTACCGGACATGACGTAGCCCATATTCTGGTCTGCGCTACCAGCCGCATACTCGGAATTGAGTGTAACCGTCACGGTTCCATCTGCATTCGCGACGATCAGATAGCGGACGATGGCATCCATGTCGTGGTCATTGCCTTGCTCGACGTCCTCATAGTTAATTCGGAAGACTGCGTAGGCGCGACCACCATTGACCGATGCATCGAACGGCTGACCCGGAAGGTTGGCAATCTTTTCAACATAGAAGTCAACGATGGTATTTGTTGGCTTGCGTGTTCCGGTACCAAAGGTGCCGCTGGCCGTTTTTCCGAAAGGCAGTAGAGTGATACGACCGGCACCCACCGGGAAATCGATCCGCGGCAACGGCGACGCGAGTGCGATCGCGTAGGTGCTGAGGTTCTGTTGGCCTGATACCGCATTGAGGTCGTTGGCGCGGGCGAAACGCGCAACAGCCGCCGTTGAGAACGAACCGCCCTTGGTCGGTTCCTCCGGAGAAAGGCCGCGGATATTTCCGAAACTGGATGCAGTCTTCGCTGTGGGCGCGCCGTCAGTGACATTGTTCACGTCACCGATAAACACCGATTTCGAACCCGCGCCGAATTCTGCGTTCCACATGGCTTGACCCTCAGTCGCGAGACTGAAGCTCGATATCGACGCTGGCGTGACATTGGTTGTCGTAACCGCTCCGGTGAACGGACTGCCCGGGACGTCGCCGTCGTAGCTCGGATTGATGTCGCTGATCAGCGTCTGAAACGGCCGTGAACATGAAAGGAAGCCACCGCCACCATCGGCAATGGATTTATACGGATCCTTCCAGGTTGCCTTATTCAGTCCCATGACCGTTTCTTCGGTCGTACCTGAAGCCGCACCGCCGGCATTGAAACGCGTGGTTGGCGCAGCAGCACCCGCAAAATAACGCATGCTTTCATAGACCATCTCGCCGAGCGGGTTGCCCCACATACGGCAATTGCCGTTCGCCAACGGTACGCTCACGTTGGGAGCCGGACATCCGCCATTGCCGTTGTTCCAGTTCCAGTTGGTGTCGCTCGTGAGGTTGTCGGTCGTGCCGCCATTGTAGTTGCCGCCAATCATGCGGAAACCGTCAATCGCATTGACGATGCCTTTCACGTTACTGCGGAAAATACCGGTGTCAGGGTCGATCTCCGTGCCGAAGTTCGAAATGTTGCGACGAAGCACGCCACCTTCGAGATTGTTGAACTGCGAGCCCGTGATCAAGCCGAAATACATGCGTGAACTTTCGCCGTAGTCATGCAGGATGCCGGTTGGCTTGTACTGGCCATTTGGATACAACTTGCAAGTTGATTCCCGCAGCGCTGCGTTGCTGGCCGGACAGGTCTGGACGCGAACAAGATAGTCCGTCATCGTTGTGGCAAAGCCGGGTGTCTGCACAAAGAGGCCCCAATTGTCACCACCGGTTCCTTCCTGGTGCCTGAAAGTGACGGTGTGTGCGCCTGCGGTGAGGAATATTGTGTTCGAATGCGAGAGCAGACCCGCATCGCTGCGATCGTTGCCGTGGCCGCCATACCACCCCACCACGGCCGTACCGTCGATAGTCAGATCAACTGCATCGTCACCATCCACGGCAAAACGATAGGTCCCGGACGTTGGTACCGTGATCTGCCCCGTCATGAGGGTCATGTAGTTGTCTTGGGTGCAAGCGTTTGCGCCCGGAACAAAGGGGTTATTGTTGCTACCGGTCGTATTGATCTGGGAGATCAATCCCGTTCCGCACAGCCTGCCCGCAGTGGAATTGTTGGTGAACAAGGTGTTCATCGCGCCCGCGTTTGCTGGACTGCTGGCGGGGGTTTTCCAAGTCGTTATGGACAAACCGGACAACATCGCAGAAGGCACAACTCCCCATGTAGAGGCAGCGGCTGCCACACAATCCACTCGAGTGTTCGCAGTGGTGAAACACTTGTTACCTGCGACAGGACCTTCGATCGACAACCAATTCCATACGCGTTTGTCGGTATTGTTGAGCACGCGCAGCAGTGGCGCCTGATAATTCGGAAAGGCAAACGCATTATCAATGCCGGTGGTGCTGGTGACTGCAAAAAGGATGTACTTGCCCGCATCCGGAGCAGTCAGCGGCGCATAACTGCTGATGTCATAACCATCGCGCGCGACACTCTGGTATTCCTTGCCCCAACTGTGTCCATCCTGCGGGAGAAACGATCCCTGGAGAATCGTTTCTGTCGCCGTGTCACTCTGTCGCCAACCGCCAAACAGCACGCGGCGAAGCGCGTCAAGGCGGGAGGTTGTCAGATAGTTGAGGAAGTCGCCGCTCCATTTGCCCGAGCACTGCTTGCTGCTCGCTGCGGAGCTCGGTACAAATTTGTTGGTGTTCCAGGTGTAACAAACGTTGGAATTGAAGTTTCCGAAATAGTCGAGCACAGCGGGCTTGTAGCCGATATCGAGGGCGCCATCGCCGTTGAGATCGGAAGCATCGTTGTAGGCTTCGTAGTAGATCTTGTGATCCTTGCCCATGACAAGCATGTTCAAGGGCGGTTGCCCGCTGGCGGTGAACAAGGGTTGCTGGGCGACATCAATGCCGCCACTTGACGCCTGCGCCAGCACGATATTCGGATGCGCGATGCCGACGGCAGCGCAAAGCACTGCGAGCGACGCGGCGAGATGGGTATTCAGAAATTTCATTGGATTCTCCCGTCCAGGCAACGGTTCAATAAACGTAGATGGTTTGTACACTGGCCCACGCGGCACTCGCGTCGGGACTTCCGGGATCTTTCTCTTGTCCCGAGATCACGTAAAAGCGCGGCTTCTTGTTCGGATCATCGCCTACGATGCTTCCGCGCTGCTCAGGGCAGGCGCCGCCGCAAGCGCGTACTTGCTTGTCGAATTCAACCGTAGGCGGAAAAGCTGTAAGCCATGAGTCCCATGGCAGCACATTGGAAGACGGCAGACCGACAGGGATCGCCGAGATGTTGTCGTAGGCATAAAGCGGGTCACTGACTTGGTCGCGCCCCTCGGCCATCTTCCCTTCAGCACGCTCGAAAGCGACTTGCTGGGCACGAAAATTGCCCGACATGCGTTCTTGCAACATCGTCACCTGCATCGCGGTCATGCCAAGTAGCGTCAGCAAAATCAGCATGATCAGGGCGACAAAAAGAATCGCGCCCTGATCGCGCTGGAAACGGGGTTGATAAATTCGGCTCATGACGTTCTCACGAATTGAACAGACGATTGCGCAGCGCGACCGTGGTCTCATAGACCTCACGAATCGAGCCATCGTTGGCGGCCGGGGTGTAATCCACGTCCAGTATCTTGTAGGTGTGATCCTTTGCGCCGGAGCGGCTCGGACTGCGTATCAGCAGACCTACACGCACACTGAGTACATGGCGCCAGCGGTCATCCAATGTGATTTCATCTGCCGCACCGGCGATCACGCCCGCGGGGGTTTTATAATTGTCGATGGCACCATCACTGGTCGCCGCCGTGTCATAACCGAAGCGTAACTGCATGTTCTCGACGCCCTCGATAAATTCCTCCGCCGGAGCAAGGACATCGTCGCCGCGTTCAAAGCGGATCATGTAGAGAGATCTGAAACCCGGTGACTTTTCTTTGATGAAAAGCGCGTAGTACTCGGCTCGGTGAATCTCCGCATTGAGACTCGAAGCGCCGACCAGCGGTTTGGCATTCAAAAACGCGTTCGAAATTCGAAAATCCCATGGGCATGGTGCCGTGCCGCAATTGTCGACCGACGGATCGAGGTAGACGTTTGGAGACGCGGTTCCATCAACGATAATTTGGGATCCGGCTCCGGTCCCGTTCAGTGAGCCACCGAAGATGTCCGCAGATCGGCAGTTCTGCAGACCGAAAAGCACCGGCTTGTTCGGCGCGGGAAGGAAGGCTGCGTCGGGCTGACCAATCAGCAGCTTTAGCGTGTTTGCCGCTTTGTCAATGCTGACGACTGGCGTGCTCTCTTCACTCATGACACGCAAGATCAGTACGTCGGTGCCGTCGACGATGGCCTCGCCGGCTAGTTCGGCTGGCGCTGTTCCAACACCGGAAGTAAACGACTCAATTGGACGCTGGAACCGGTACATATTGTCGACGGCTACGGCAGGATTGAAGTTGGCCAGATGATTGACGAAGCTGTTCTGGACAAAGCGCCCGGTATCAGCGCCGCAGCCCATGAAGCCAACCATGCGCAATTGACGCTGAAGGAATTGCGTCGCAAAGCGACCGTTTTCCTGTACGCGCGACAAACCTTCAGTCATTTGGGAAGTCGCGCTGGATGCACCAAAAATCTGTACGAGACCCAAGGCGATAAGACCTGCGATCACCAGCGCGATCATGAGCTCAATCAATGATACGCCGGCCTGAGTGTCTCGGAGGCTGAATGAAGGTTTCATTGTGGAATTGGTTTTCATATGAGGTCCTACATCCGGCTCGATACGACAAAGACGCTGGTTTGACCATCCATACCGGCGCCGGACCCACCATCGGCCACACCCGCACCAAACGTGCTCGCATCATCCGAGCACTTGCCTTCAGATGTTCCGGTACTGCTCTCCCAGCGAGCATCACTCCAGCGGATGCAAACGGCGACTTCATTCGCACTGATTGGCGCAACCGCAGCGCGCCCATTGGGCAATTGACAATTGATTTTCTGTTGCCATTCACCAAGCTCGAAAGCCGATGTGGGATTGGCTGGAGGAGCCGCACCGCAAGCGACGTCGGCATAATTATCTGCGTAGTAGCTCGAAAGATTGGTTCGATTGGCGCGGATGTTGTCGAGCATCATGTTCGCAAAGGCGGTAGCCTGACTGCGGAAATTTGCGCTTTGGTTGGCTTTGACTGAATACGCTTGCAAAGCTGCGAGCCCGAGCAAGCCGAAACTAAGTATCAGCAAGGCAATCAGTACCTCCAGCAACGTAAATCCGCTCACTCGGCTTTTCCGATCGATGCCTGGATTCCTTAATATCATGTGCAATCCACCTTGGTTGAGCCGGAACGACCGAGCTGGGTCACGAGGATCGATCGTTGTTGTTGGTTGGAGCAACCCTGCACCGGCTTGAGCGTAAATGTGACGTCAGCCGCCGTGTTCGATCTCGCTTCGCCTCGAGGATTGAAGCGGATAAAGGTTTGAGCTGCATCGGGCACGATCGTGTTTTGGGCGTTGCCGACCCAGGTGCGCAGCAACATTTCCTCAAGAAATGCTGGAGGTACAGTGCTGCCTGGGGTGTCGTCAATGATCACGATCCAACCCTTGGTCCAGTCGGTTGATGCACCGCAACTGGCTGGCACGCTGGTAGCCGTCGTATCGGCAGCACACAACGTCACGCCTCGGCTGCGCGTAATCGATTCGTTGCGGGCGAACTTGACCGCGCTCAGGAAGTCGTTTGCCTGCGTGCTGACACGATTTCCGCGGAGCAGATAGCTGTAGCTCGGCAACGCGATCGCAGCCAGCACGGACATGACCGCAATCGTGATCATTAACTCGACCAGGCCGAAGCCTCGTTCGAAGCCAGACTGGCTTACAAACGCGCGAGAAACCCTCAATGGCATGAAACCCCCTTGTCCTGATGCGGACTTATGACGGTGAAAGTACGCGGGCGCATTTGCACGGGCAAGCGCGTTGCACGCACGAGGTAGGAATTGGCGGATGAGCGGTGGAAACGAGTGGCGCTGCATCCGGACATCCCCTTCCGGTAGTGAACCTGGAAGTCGCCTCATCGGCGCGGGATACGCTCAGCTCACAACGTTGATACGCAGCTCTTTCGGCAAGGCGAAGGTCACGTTTTCCGGTTTTCCTTCGAGCTCACGGACTTCAGCGGCGCCCCACTCTTTCAGGCGTGCGATGACGTCCAGCACCAGCCCTTCGGGGGCCGATGCGCCAGCGGTCAGGCCGACACGACTTGTCTTCTGTAGCCATTCGCGACGAATATCGTTGGCATCATCGATCAGATATGCCGCGACGCCCTGCTTCTCTGCCAACTCGCGCAGGCGATTGGAGTTGGAACTGTTCGGCGAACCGACCACAAGGACGATATCGCACTGCTGGCCTAGGTCTCTCACGGCATCCTGGCGATTCTGCGTGGCGTAGCAGATATCGTCGTGTCGCGGCCCGAGGATCTTGGGAAAGCGCTCGCGAAGGCATTCGATGACCACGCGCGTATCGTCGACCGACAACGTGGTCTGGCTGACATACGCAAGCTTTTCCGGATTTCCGGGATTGAGTACGGCCACGCACTCCGGGGTTTCGACGAGGTGAATCTTTCCCTTGTTGGCGGCACTCCATTGGCCCATGGTGCCCTCCACCTCCGGATGTCCGGCATGCCCGATCAGCACGACATCACGACCGGCCTTGCCATGCCGAGCTACTTCAATGTGGACCTTGGTGACCAGCGGACAGGTCGCATCAAACACATTGAGTCCGCGTTGATTGGCCTCGTTACGAACCTCCTGCGATACGCCGTGAGCGCTGAAGATCACCGTCGCGCCATCGGGAACCTCGTCCAGCTCCTCGACGAAAACCGCACCGCGGTTGCGTAGCGAATCGACGACAAAGCGGTTGTGCACCACCTCATGCCGCACATAAATCGGCGAACCGAAGGTTTCGAGAGCGCGCTCGACGATCTCGATGGCGCGATCAACGCCGGCGCAGAAGCCGCGGGGATTGGCGAGCAGTACTTGCATGCCCGACATTATCGCGCAGCTGCCGTTTTGCTGCCGAACAATCCGAATGCGAGCAGCAACACGGCGCCGACACTGATTGCCGAGTCGGCGACATTGAACGCGGGCCACGACCAGGTGCCATAGTGGACATCGATGAAATCAACCACATGACCGAGCCGGATGCGGTCAATGACGTTGCCCAGCGCGCCACCAACCACCAGGCCTAGTGGCAACGCGGTTCGCCAATCCTGGCGTTCGGTGCGCTTCAGCCAGATGATCAGGATTGTCGAAACGACGATTGCCAGCAGCGTGAAGAACCAGCGCTGCCAACCGCCCGCATCGGACAGAAAGCTGAAGGCCGCACCTTCGTTGAAGGCCAGCGTCAGGTTCAACAGTCCGTCGATAAGCGGCAGCGTGTCGTGCAACTGGAAGTGATCGAGCACGATCAGCTTGCTGATCTGATCGGCAACAATGATGGCTGCAGAGAGCATCAGCCAGGAAAGCGCATTGGGGCGATTCGGCATGGTCGGCTTGGTTGAATTCGGCTAGGGCGTGCATGGTACAGGTCAGCGAAGGACGAATTGAAGCTCGACCCAGAGGGGGGCCTACCGGGTTTCGATTGTCATGTAGGAGCCCGTTTACGGGCGAGCTTCGATACATCCAGATCGGAGCTCGCCCCTGAAGGGGCTCCTACGAGGTTTCGATTGGTTTGTAGGATCCCGTTCACGGGCGAGCCTTTCGATACATCCAGATCGGAGCTCGCCCCTGAAGGGGCTCCTACGAGGTTTCGATTGGTTTGTAGGAGCCCGTTCACGGGCGAGCTTTTCGACACATCCGGATCAAAGCTCGCCCCCGAAGGGGCTCCTACGGGTTTCGATGGGTGTAGGAGCCCGTTTACGGGCGAGCTTTTCGAATCATTCAAACCAGAACTCGCCCCTGAAGGGGCTCCTACGGGGTATCGATCATGGTGTAGGAACCCGAGCAGGGTTGATGCGTCGAGATGCTGTCGCACTGGAGCGTAGTTGATGTAGCGCTCGAATCCAGCCATACCGCGTCCCAGAATGGATACATGCCGACCCGATTCACAAGGTCTGCGCGTACTGGATTGCTGATGATGTAGCGAGCAGTCGATATGAGCACCTCATCGGCACGCAAGGCATGATCATGAAATCCTTTTGACCATAAATGACCCGACCGACCGCACCGCATGTTTACCGTTCGAGATGTTGACCCCTTGATCCGGTTGACCAATGCCGGTAGCGAGTCCATACCGCCAAGTTCAATCAATCCGTGCCAATGGTCGGGCATCAGTACCCAGCAGAGTAACCGTGATGCGCGCCAGATCGACCGCTGCAATGACGCACGTACACAGACCACTGCCGTATCCCAATCTGCGAACACGCGGTTGCGGTCGGCAGTGACGAATGTAATGAGATAAACACGGCCTCGTTCGCTGTGGCGACCTTGTCGCAGGGCGGCATGGCCTCGTGCGGGTTTTGAAATGAGATTCATCGAAGGAATGATGGGCCCGGAAGCGCGGGCTTGACGATCGCATCAGGATGAAAATCATGTAGGAAATCGACTCTTTCTCCGCCGGGGAGCTCGCCCCTGAAGGGGCTCCTACGAGGTTTCGATTGGTTTGTAGGAGCCCGTTTACGGGCGAGCTTTTCGATTCTTTCAAATCAAAGCTCGCCCCTGAAGGGGCTCCTACGGGACTGGCTGGCTACACTAGAACCAGCGGCGGATTTCGCCCTGCCCTTCAATGTTGTCAACGCAACGACCGCACAGCTCGGGGTCATCGGCGTGGCTGCCGACATCGTCGCGGTAGTGCCAGCAACGGACACATTTCGCTGCGGAACTTGGCTTGGCGATGATCCATGCTTCCAAACCTTCGACGCGAATAGCATCGCTGGGTTTATCGGCACTGTCGGCGATCGTCAGCTCGGATGTGATGAAGAAGAAGCGCAGCTCGTCCGCACTTGCCGAGTGACGCGCACGCATCGCTGCATCGAGATACAGCGTGACTTCCGCCTGAAGCGATGCGCCGATCGAGCCGGCGGTGCGCATGCCTTCGAGCACCTTCGAAGCCGCCGTACGGATTTCGAGCAACTCGTTCCATGATTTGCGCTGTTCGGGGGTCGCCTGCAGCGCAGTCAGACCTTCGTACCACGTCTCGAAAAGCACCGATTCACCACGCTCCCCAGGCAACAGCGGCCAGATTTCCTCGGCGGTGAAGCTGGTGATCGGTGCAAGCCAGCGCACGAGTGCTTCAAGGATGTGGAACATTGCACTTTGCGCGCTACGCCGACCGATGCTGTCGATCGGCATCGTGTACAGGCGATCCTTGGTGATGTCGAGATACAGCGAACCCATCTCGTTGGTGCAGAAATTCTGCACGCGCTGGATGATCTCGGGAAAATCGTAGCGCTCGTAGGCGGCGATTACAGCCGTCTGCACGTCATGCGCTTGCTGCACGGCCCATTGGTCGAGTAACAGGCATTGATCGACTGGCACCAGCTGCTTGACTGGGTCGAAGCCATCCAGGTTTCCCAGCAGGAAGCGTGCGGTATTGCGAATGCGACGATACGAATCGGCGACGCGCTTGAGGATCTCGTCGGAGACAGTCATCTCGTTGCGGTAGTCGGTCGAGGCGACCCACAAACGCAGCACGTCGGCACCGAGCGAATCGACGACCTTCTGCGGCGCGACGACATTGCCGAGTGACTTCGACATCTTGCGACCGTTCTGGTCGACCGCGAAACCATGCGTGAGTACTTCGTCATACGGCGCGTGGCCATGCATCGCCGATGAGGTCAGCAAGGAGGAATGGAACCAGCCGCGATGCTGATCGGAACCTTCCAGATACATGACCTTGTCGCCGGGCTTGCGTGCAAGTTCAGCGCGCTGATCGAGCACGGCAAAATGGGTGACACCTGAATCGAACCAGACGTCTAGAACATCCGATACTTTTTCGTAATTTTCAGATTCGTCACCCAGCAGATCTTTCGCATCGAGCGAGAACCAGGCATCGATGCCGTCCTTCTCGACGCGTTCGGCGACTTTCTCGAACAATGCCTCGCTGCGCGGATGCGGCAACTGCGTGGCCTTGTCGACAAACAAGGCGATAGGAACACCCCAAGTGCGCTGACGTGAGATGCACCAGTCCGGTCGTCCGGCGATCATGCCCGTGATGCGTTCCTCGCCCCACGACGGAATCCAGCGCACATCCTTGATCGACTTCAACGCCGTCGCGCGCAGGCCTTCCTTTTCCATGCTCATGAACCATTGCGGTGTGGCGCGGAACGCGACTGGCGTCTTGTGTCGCCAGCAATGCGGATAGCTGTGCTCGAACTTCGAATGGGCGAGCAGATGGCCATTGCCGCGAACCAGTTCGGTGATTGAATCGTTGGCCTTCCAGATGTACTGACCTTCGACGATCGGCGTGCCGGGCAGATAGACGCCATTGCCGCCGATCGGATTGAGTTCGGCTGCGCTGTACTTTTCGATCAAGCCGTACTGTTTGGAGACCGTGAAGTCCTCGACACCATGACCGGGCGCGGTGTGCACGGCACCGGTTCCGTCTTCGGCGGTGACGTGGTCGCCAAGCAGCAGAGGGATTTCGCGCTCGTAGAACGGGTGAAAGAGCGTGAGCCCTTCCAGATCCGAACCAATGCAGGGATTGCTTCCTGCAGGGATACTGACTCCAGAAACGCCGTAACGCCCAAGCGCTTTGGGGGCAAGCGCCGAAGCAATAACCAGCAACACACGCTGGCCATCGCGCGCCGGCCCCTCAACGAGCACATACTCAAGATCCGGCCCAAGCGAGACCGCCAGACTGGCCGGCAAGGTCCACGGCGTGGTCGTCCAGATCGGCACGGCGACAATCGTCTGGTCATCAACCTCGACGCCAAACTTGGCAGCGAGCGCCTTCGGATCGATCGCGTCATAAGCGACATCGACCGCGGGCGAAACCTTGTCTGCATATTCGATCTCCGCTTCGGCCAAGGCCGAGCCGCAATCGAAACACCAATGCACGGGCTTGAAGCCTCGTGTGATGTGGCCGTTCGAGTAGATCTTCGAGAGCGCACGCAGCATGTCGGCTTCGAATTTCGAATCCATCGTGCGATACGGACGATCCCAGTCGCCGAGTACTCCAAGACGCTTGAAGTCGGCGCGCTGCAAATCAATCTGTTTGGCCGCGTATTCACGGCATTTCTGACGGAACTCGGCGGCGTCGAGCTTCTGGCCGACCTTGCCAAATTCTTTTTCGACGGCGATCTCGATTGGCAGACCATGGCAATCCCATCCCGGCACATACGGCGAGCGGAAGCCGGCCATCAGCTTCGACTTGACCACGATGTCCTTGAGCACCTTGTTGACTGCGTGACCGATATGGATCACGCCATTCGCATACGGCGGGCCGTCGTGCAGGATGAAAGCGTGCTCACGCGCGGCGGTGCGCTTCTGGATTTCTCCATAACGATCTTTCGCATACCAGTCGGCAAGGATGCCCGGCTCGCGTGCGGCAAGATTCGCCTTCATCGCGAAATCGGTTTTGGGCAGGTTGATCGTATTCTTGTAATCCTTGCTCACGCGAAAACTCCGCTGGATCGGATGCGCGCTTTGGCGCTCGCATCGGGTGGGGAATCAGGTTGGGAAACCGCCAGCAGCTTGCGCGCTTCTGCGGCATCGAGATCGATCTGCTCGACCATTGCCTCAAGCGTGCTGAATTTTTCCTCATCTCGCAATTTGGCGACAAATTCGACATCGATGCGGCGACCGTACAGATCGCCATCGAAGTCAAACAGATGCGCTTCGAGCAATGGCTCGACACCGTTCACGGTCGGGCGAACGCCGAGGCTGGCAACACCGGGCATGGACTGTTCCTCGATGCCGTGCACGCGCACCGCGAAAATTCCATTGATCGGCGAGGTACGCCGAGCGAGGCGGATATTGGCCGTTGGATAGCCGAGCGTGCGCCCGAGTTTCTTGCCGTGAACGACATGGCCACCGATCTTGAATGGCCGCCCGAGCAAATGTCCTGCCGAGACGAAATCACCATCGGCCAGCAGATCGCGGATGGCGCTGCTGCGCACACGCTCGCCACCGAGGGTGAATTCGGAAAACACTTCTGCGCGAAAACCGTGTGATTCACCCGTTTCACGCAGCAGAGCCACATCGCCCTTGCGCGCATGGCCGAATCGAAAATCAGCACCGACCCAGACCTCTTGCGCCTTCCATCGTCCGATCAGTATCTGCTCGATGAACGCGTCGGCCGTCATGGCGGCCAGCTCGGTGTTGAATCGCAGCAAGTGCAACACATCCATGTTCGATGCGCGGATCTGGCGGATCTTGCCGCGGGCATTGTCCAATCGAGGAACTGGCGTCGAGCGAGCAAAGAACTCGCGCGGGATCGGCTCGAAGCTGATCGCGACGGCCGCGACGCCAAGCGCATCGGCACGCTCGCGCACGCGCTTGAGCAGCGCCCGATGACCGCAATGCACGCCATCGAAAGCACCGATACAGACAACACTGCCTCGCGGCGCCAGACAGGCACCCAGGCTATCGCGAACAAGCCGGAACATCGGCGAAGTATAGCGGGTGGGGCGGAAATTCGCGGCTACATCGGATCGGCAGACAAGAGGGATGTGGGGAAACTCGCCCGTGAACGAGTTCTAAAAACGCGCTGGCTATCCTTGTAGGAGCCCCTTCAGGGGCGAGCTGCGTCGCGGGATGTGGGAAAACTCGCCCGTGAACGGGCTCCTACGTAAGGCCGCCTTCACCCAAAAATATCGCCTTAGGGCCCGCGCAGATCGCGCAGGCGAAACCCGGCGGCAAACAACATCGCAACAAAACTGCCGCTGCCGGCGATTATCAGAACGCTCAAGCGGATCGCTCGGGAAACCGAAGACACGCTCGCCCAATCACTCCAGTGCTGCAGACCCAGCCACAGTACCGCCGACATCACCAGACACGCGAGCACGAGACGTCCAAGATGTCGGCCCCATCCGGGCTCGGCCAGGTAGATGCCTTCCCGCTTCAACGCACGCCAAAGCAGCGAGAGGTTGAGGTAACTCGCCGAAGCGCTCGCCAGCCCCAGACCCATGTGCAAGCCGGGGACGGTAGAAAGCCGCGCCCACCACCCGGTATCGACAGTCGCGGGATCGCGCCAGAGCATCAGCAGCAGTGCGATAAAAAGGACGTTGAACAGCATGCTGGCGATCATCGCGATGATGCCAGCACGGACCGGAGTCTTCGTATCCTGGCGCGCGTAGAACGCGGGGGCCAGAACCTTGACCAAGGCAAAAGCCGGAAGCCCCAGAGACAGCGCGGACAGCGAGAGCGAGGCCATCTGGACATCACGCCGCGTGAATGCGCCGTGCTGGAACAAGGTGAACAGGATCGGCTTGGCCAGTAGTACGAGGGCAAGCATGGCCGGCACAGCAATCAGCAAGGTCGTGCGCAGACCCCAATCCAGGGCTTTGGAGAATCCAACGTGGTCGGTCGTCACATGATGGCGCGACAGGGTTGGCAGGATCACCGTACCGAGGGCTACGCCGAAAATGCCGAGTGGGAATTCGAGAAGGCGATCGCTTTGCGAAAGCCAAGTCTGCGATCCCGTGATCAGGAATGAGGCGATCAGCGTATCGAGCAGCAGATTGACCTGGGCGACGGACGAGCCAAACAGGGTTGGCACCATCAATCGCAGGATCTTGCGCACGTCCTCGTGACGCCAACCCCAGCGCGGCCAGGTCAGCAGATCGAGTTTCCGCAACGCCGGAAACTGGATCAGCAGTTGCAGGATTCCGGCTGCGAGGATCGCCCAACCCATGGCCATGATAGGCACGTCAAGGTGCGGCGACAGCCATAACGCGCCAGCGATCATGCACACATTGAGGATCACCGGCGTCAAGGCAGGTAATGCGAACTTGTTGAAACTGTTGAGGATTCCGCCCGCCAGCGCGGTCAGCGACACAAACAGCAGAAATGGGAACGTGAGGCGTAACAGATCGGTGGTCAGAGCGAACTTTTCCGGTTCATCGATCGAACCGGGCGCAAACCCACGCGTCACCCAGCCCGCACCGAGAATACCCAAGGCGGTGACGATGAACAGAATTGTGCCTAGCGTTCCGGCTGTGCGTGCGACCAGCTCCTTCAATTCGGCATGCGAGCGGGTTTCCTTGACCTCGGTCAGTACGGGTACGAAAGCTACCGAGAATGAGCCTTCGGCAAACAGGCGGCGCATGAAATTCGGGATCCGGAAGGCCACCCAAAACGCGTCCGTGGTCGCGTTGGCGCCGAAAACCCAGGCAATCGCCATCTCGCGGACGAGGCCGAGAATGCGCGAAACAAAGGTGCCGCCGCTGAAGCTCAGCACTGAACGCAGCATGCTGGGCGGCTTCATGCGATACTCCGTTTGACTCGACGCGCTGGCGTCGGCATAATTCCGCCCCTTTTTCCGCCCCCCGCTTTTGGAGTTTTACCTTGGCAAACATCAAGTCCGCGAAGAAGCGTGCGCGCCAGTCTGAAAAGGCTCGTCAGCGCAACGTCAGCGCCCGTTCCATGGTTCGTACCGCGATCAAGAAAGTGATCAAGGCGATTGACGCGAAGGACAAGGCTGGCGCCGAAGCTGCCTTCAAAAGCGCCACGCCGATCGTCGATCGTTATGCCGCCCGTGGCCTGATCCACAAGAACAAGGCCGCTCGCCACAAGAGCCGCCTCAACGCGAGCATCCGCGCCCTGGGTTGATGCAGGCGCCGCTGCTTGACGCAAAAAGCCGGCGTAAGCCGGCTTTTTTGTGGCAGTTGAAATCCAACCGAAATGATCGCCAGCGCGCTTGCGCATGGCAGCCATGATCGCGCGAGATCCCGATCCGCTACTCACTCTGCGACCTAGCCTTCACCCGCAGCGATGGCAGCCTCGGCCGCATCGCGACGCTGCTCATCGAAGAAGCGCTGGATATCAAGACAGATCGGCCACGTATTCTCTCGCGCAATCGCGGATACGAGATACCAGGGCTGCTTCCACTTGAGCTTCTTGACGATGGCCTTGGCCACTTTCTCGCGCTCTTCGACAGGTACGAGATCGAGCTTGTTGAAGACCAGCCAGCGCTCGCGTTTGAGCAATTCCGGATCGAAACCCTTGAGTTCGTTTTCGATGATGCGGATTTGTTCGACCGGATCGAATTCATCATCCAGTGGCGCAATGTCGACCATATGCAGGAGCAGGCGCGTGCGCGCGACATGCTTGAGGAACTGCACGCCAAGGCCTGCCCCATCGGAAGCACCCTCGATCAAACCCGGAATGTCGGCGATGACAAAGCTCTTGTCCGTCTCGATGCGGACAACGCCGAGATGCGGCTGCAGGGTCGTGAACGGATAGTCGGCGACTTTCGGCGTTGCTGCCGAGACGGCGCGGATGAAGGTCGATTTGCCAGCATTCGGAAAACCGAGCATGCCGACATCGGCCAGCACCTTGAGCTCGAAGCGCAGTTCGCGCTCCTCGCCGGCCGTGCCGTTGGTGGCCTTGCGCGGCGCACGATTGGTCGAGCTCTTGAAGTGGATATTGCCTTGGCCGCCACGGCCGCCCTGAGCGACCAAAAGGCGCTGACCGTTCTCAGTCAGGTCACCAATTTGCTCATCGGTTTCGACGTTCGACACCACGGTGCCGACCGGCACGCGGATGATCGTGTCATCGCCACTCTTGCCGCCCATTTGCCGACTCATGCCATTTTCGCCGCGCACCGCGCGGAAACTGCGCATATGGCGGAAGTCGACGAGCGTATTCAATCCTTCATCAGCAAGCAGCCAGACGCTGCCACCGTCGGCGCCATCTCCGCCATCAGGACCGCCAAACGGGATGAATTTTTCGCGCCGGAAGCTGACGCAACCATTGCCGCCGTTACCGGCAAAAACCTTGATGGTAGCTTCGTCGACGAATTGCATAAGAGCTCGGGATTCGGGATTCGGGAGTTGGGATTCGTAAAAGCGTACAGCAAGCATGTGGCTTTCGTAGGAGCCTCTTCAGCGGCAAGCTCCTCATCAAAACATGCCGAAAGGCTCGCCCCTGAAGGGGCTCCTACAGGGACCAACAAATTTTCGCTCATTCAATGCAAATGAAAAGCCCCGCACAGGGCGGGGCTCTGTCATCAATCGGGCGAAACGGTGTCAGTTGACTGAAACCGGCACCACGCTGACATGCTTGCGCTTGTCGACGCCCTTGGTCTTGAACTCGACCACGCCGTCAACGATCGCGAAGATCGTATGGTCGCGGCCGAGACCGACACCCGTACCTGGACGGTACTTGGTGCCGCGCTGGCGGATGATGATGTTGCCGGCATTGCATGCCTGGCCACCAGACATCTTCACACCGAGGTACTTCGGGTTCGAATCGCGACCATTGCGGGTTGAGCCGCCTGCCTTCTTATGTGCCATGACTTACTCCTGGGTCGCTTTCTTCTTGCTCGAAGCACCGGTGATGCCGGTGATCTCGATTTCGGTGTAGTGCTGCCGATGCCCCTGCTGCTTCATGTGGTGCTTGCGGCGACGGAATTTGATGATGCGGATCTTGTCTGCACGACCGTGCGACTTGATCTTCGCGCCGACCAGCGCGCCCGCGACAAGCGGAGCTCCGATGCTGACGCCTTCGCCGGAACCGACCATCAGCACCTGATCGAAATCGACCGTGCTGTCGACGTCGCCGACGAGCTTTTCAACGCGCAGGGTTTCGCCCTGGATGACCCGGTATTGCTTACCGGAGATGAGTACGACTGCGTACATTGTTGATTTGCCTATGTAGTTATTCTGGGAACGACCCGCAATTTCTCGTTGGCACAGGCCAAAGAACGTGAAATAGGGCGCGCGATATTAGCGGCTGAGCGGCCCAAGGTCAATCTGGATCCACCTGGAGGACTTCACGCAAAAACCGGGCGTCGGCAGAAAACGCAGCGTAAAGGCGATTTGATACACTCCGTCGTTCCGCCCGCCCGGGCAAGTGTTTGCGGAAGATGAGCGAGGAACCCCCCAGTAGCAACCCCCACCGTTCGTGGTTTGGACGCCTGACCCACGCGCTCTCCGGCGAAGTCAGCAGCCGCGAAGAGTTGATCGACGAACTTCGTCTCGCTCAGACCAACGGCCTGCTTTCAAGCCACACCCTGGCGATGATCGAGGGCGCGATCCGGGTGACCGATCTGACCGTCGGCGACATCATGGTTCCCCGATCCGAGATGGTTTCGATTGCTGCCGACGCCTCGTTGAGCAGTGTTCTGGAAACCGTCATCGAATCCGGCCATTCACGTTTTCCTGTGCATGCTGAAGATCGCGACGAGATCATCGGTATCCTGCTGGCCAAGGACATGCTGCGTTGCTTCGCCGAAAAAGGCGGCGACGACATTCGTGCGCTGCTGCGCCCGGTCGCCCTGATCCCCGAATCCAAGCGCCTGAATATCCTGCTCAAGGAGTTTCGACTTTCGCATCACCACATGGCCGTCGTCGTTGATGAATACGGTGGTGTCGTTGGTTTGGTCACGATCGAGGACGTGCTTGAGCAAATCGTTGGCGACATCGATGACGAGCATGATGAGGAAGAAACACCGAACCTGATCCAGCCGCAAGCCGACGGACGCTTCCTGGTCAATGCGATGACGTCGATCGAAAACTTCAATGATCGTTTCGAATCGCGTTTTGACATTGAGGAATACGACACGATTGGAGCGATGATTACCGCCGAGTTTGGCCATCTGCCGCAGCCCGGCGAAGAGACTCTGTTGGCGGGATTCCTGTTTCGCGTGACCAAGGGTGACAGCCGTCGGCTGCTGCAACTCGCCGTGCGGATTCAGGAGGCGTGATTCGCCCTTTCGTGTTTTTCCTCTCATTTGCCATGGCGCTGATTGGATTCGCTCGCCCAGCCATGTCCCAGGCTGGCTCTGCCGAAACGCCGGTCAAGCCTGCACTGGAAGTCAGCCTGTTGACGGTTGGACCCGGCGAAATCTACTGGCAACGATTTGGCCACAACGCCATCGTCATCCACGATCCGGCCAGTGGCGAAACCGTCAGTTACAACTACGGCATGTTCGATTTTGAAGAAGATGATTTCTTAGTCAATTTCATACGCGGCCGAATGTCTTACCAGATCACCGCGGAAAATCCGGACGACGAGATTGCCTTCTACAGCAGCGAAGGACGCTCCGTTACACGCCAGGATTTACGCCTTTCGGCAGCCCAGGCCGACGCGCTGAAATCGTATCTCGACACCAACTTGCTCCCCGAGAATCGTCACTACCGCTACGACTACTTCACTTCAAATTGTTCGACACGGGTGCGTGACGCGCTCGACTCGGTACTCGGCGGCGCCTTGAAGTTGCAGATGACCTCGCCTTCGCGTGGCTTCAGCTACCGTCTCATGGCTGATTCATTGACCGCCCCTGAGCCCTTGCTCATGGCGGTAATCGATATCGGTCTTGGTCCGTTTGCCGACCAGCGCCTGTCGTATTGGAAGGATAGTTTTGTACCAATGCAATTGATGGCACATCTGCGCGAAATGAAGATCAAGGATGTCGATGGCAGCGAGCAGCCATTGGTAAAGTCCGAGCAAGTGCTGGCGCAATCACGCCTGCCTGCACCGCCGGCCTTGCCTCCAGATCTGCGCTGGCCATTTTTCGGCCTTGGCTTGGGACTCGCCTCGTTGATGCTGTGGTTGTCCTCGCGACGAGATTCCGAATTCGCGCGCCGCAGCTTTTCGTTGCTTGCTGTCACTTTGTCGCTGATCTGCGGATTGGTGGGCCTGATCCTGTTTGGGCTTTGGGGATTTACCGAACACCAGTCCGCATGGCGCAACGAGAACCTCCTGATCTTCAGCCCGCTGTGTCTGCTCATGCTGCCGACGTGGTGGCGTACGGCACAAATCGCTCCCAAGGTGTCGCGCTTTTCGAGCAGCATCGCCGCACTCATCGCCGTGCTGGCCGGCTTCAGCTTGTTCAGCAAGATCCTCATGTCGTTTCCTCAAGCGAACCTGCCTTGGATTCTGCTGCTGCTGCCGACGCATCTCGTCCTCGCGCGTGCGGCGATGCGCTGGCGCGCCCGTCGAGCGTCCGCCTGACCCGAAGTAATCACCATGCGCACGATAGGAGCGCGCCCCTTGTAGGAGCCCGTTCACGGGCGAGCTCATGCCTGCAACCGTAGCGAAGAGCTCGCCCGTGAACGGGCTCCTACGCAATGACGGCTTTGGTTGGCGGTTTCGTCCGGCCCGGAATGCTTCTGTAGGAGCTCCTTCAGGAGCGAGCCTTCATGCTCATAGGAGTTGAGTTCGCCCATGAACGGGCTCCAGTCATCGGCTTGATAGTTCGGCGGAAAGCCGCACCTTGGTCGCCTGGCCCCATACCGGAACCATGAGAACCGCCGATGAGCACAAAATTACGTATCGATTTCGTTTCCGATGTCTCGTGCCCGTGGTGCGCGATCGGCCTCAAGGCGCTCGAACAGGCCATCGAGCGGCTCAACGACGAGATTACCGTTGATCTTCACTTTCAGCCGTTTGAATTGAATCCACAAATGCCTGCCGAAGGTGAGGATACGGGTGAGCATCTGTCGCGCAAATACGGCTCGACCCCCGCACAATTGGCCACCAACCGCGAAGCGATTCGCGCACGCGGCGCCGAGCTCGGCTTCACCTTCAACCAGCGCGATCGGATCTACAACACCTTCGATGCACATCGGCTGCTGCATTGGGCAGCGATAGAAGGCCCGGAGAAGGAACTCGCCCTCAAGCATGCCTTGCTGCGCGCGTATTTCACCGACGGTGTTGACGTCTCCTCACGCGGCGAACTCGCGCGCATTGCCGCTGACGTCGGTCTCGACCACGAGCGCGCGGCTCAGATTCTCGAAACCAACGCGTTTGCGCAGGAAGTTCGCGATCAGGAACAGCACTACACCGGCAACGGCATACACTCGGTTCCGGCCATCATCATCAACAACCAGCATCTGATTTCAGGCGGCCAGCCGGTTGAAGTCTTTGAAAGTGCCTTGCGTCGGATATCAGCACAGACCTGAGCCTCACCTCACTCAGCTGCCTGAAACGAAAACACCCGGCAATGCCGGGTGTTTTTTGTTTGACGATCAATTTTTCTTGTTGTCATCCGGCTTTTTGCTT
>JBBQTY010000002.1:0-54010 GCA_038234445.1 Lysobacterales bacterium | reverse complement strand
GGTTCTTATTTACCCGTATTACACCGTCAACTCGAATGGTTCCGGCGAGAACCTGCAGACTCTGTTCTCTGTGGTCAACACCACGGATCAGGGCAAGGCGGTCAAGGTCCGTTTCGTCGAAGGCTATAACAGCCGCGAAGTACGCGACTTCCACGTTTACCTGTCACCGTACGACGTTTGGACAGCCAACCTGTTCAAGCTCCCGGACCAGGAACAAGCCAACCTGCTCACGGATGACAATTCGTGCACGGTTCCGCGCATCAAGGGTGCGGCCGCTGGCGGTGCAGTTGGAGTCCTCCCGGACGGACGTAGCTACGTCAAGTTCACCAACGCCCGTTACGCTCAGACTTCGAGCGGTGACTTCCGCGACGGTGGCCCGACCACGCTTGACCGTACCCGCGAAGGCCATTTCGAGATCATCGAAATGGGTGTCGTTGACAACGTTGACGGCAACAATGGTGGCTTGGCTCATAACTCCATCGCTGCGATCACGCATTCGGCTGGCGTTCCGGCAAACTGCAGCAAGGTCGTCGGCGCTTGGGTCGGCCAGCCTGCTGGTTACTGGATCCAGGATCCGAGCATCGACATT
The DNA here is from genome assembly GCA_038234445.1 of Lysobacterales bacterium. Taxonomy (GTDB): domain Bacteria; phylum Pseudomonadota; class Gammaproteobacteria; order Xanthomonadales; family Rhodanobacteraceae; genus Dokdonella. The sequence continues at coordinate 53,421 of JBBQTY010000002.1, read as the reverse complement.
CTGCCGCCGACCGGTGGTCTGTTTGGTTCGGCTCTGCTGCTCGATCTTTCGACTGGCGTCAGCGCTGGTTACAGCGCGGATGCAATTGATGGCTTCCTCGTTGACGGCAATGGCATCAACGAGAACTTCCATCAGGCTCCTGGTGATCTGGCTCCGTCGCTTTCGAGCGTCGGTGGTTCGCTTGCTTCCCCGACCGCTTACGTCTTCAACAATGGCGCGCTGATCCAGGCTACCTATGGTGCAGCTCCGAGCCGTCCGATCGATGCAGTCAGCGCATTGTTCATGCAGAACAACATCTTCAACGAGTATGTTCTCGGTGGTGGTGGTGATGCGTCGACCGATTGGGTTCTGACCTTCCCGACCAAGAAGTACTACGTCGACAAGCTCATTGTTGGCGTCACGGCGCGCGCACCGTTCGTTGAAGTATTCAACGGCACCTCCGATGTCGAAGTGGGCTTGTTCCCGTTCGATCGCGAAGAGGGTAATCCGGGCGCATGTACGGGTTCCGATTCTGACAACCCGAACTGCGGCGTTTGCTTCTCGCCTTGCGATGACACGACCTTCAACCCGCCGATCCTGTCGTACGAAGCTCAGGTCATCTCGTTCCAGAGCGCTGCTGACTTTGCCGCTGATCCGACATCGCCGGTTCTTGGTTCGCAGTTGACCTCGAACGTCGACGTCCGTGCTGACTTCCTCAATCAGGGTTGGATGCGCGTTGCTTTGAATCCGATCACCGAACCTCATCTCCTTGAGGCTTCGTCGGAAGGTGAAGTGTTCGCCGGCTTGCCGACCACCGGCTTCGCCATGACGAACTACGTCAATGACAACGCAGCCCCGAACACGCTGGCAAATTACGCCGGCCTGTGGCACCACAAGGGTTCGCGTAGCTGTGCAGCTGGAAATCTTGCTTGCTCGTAATTGTGTGAGCTAAGTCAGCTTTCATGTGACTCGAAAGCCCCGCTTACGCGGGGCTTTCTTTTTTTTTAAGGTTCCAGGGGCTATGCTTGCCGTATCCCCGCGCTTTGAGAGATAAACCGTGTTTGAAGAAATGAAGACTTCGTTGTTGAGCATCGCAGGAGCGATCACACTGTGTGCATCTCTCGCCGCTCCAACACCCAGCCAGGCAGCCAATTTCCAAGTCACTGTAAAACGATCTTCAGTGACGCAGTGCTCGCTGACCGGCTCAATCCTCAACATTGATCCGGTGACGGGAAATGTTTCGATAGATCTGGATTCCGACTTCGGCTGTTATCCGCAGACCGTAAATTCTCTCGTAAACAATGCATCGCTGAGTGTTATTGGCCCAACGACAATCGGTGGAGGAACGACGGGTGCTGGTTCGGTCAACCTTACGCTAAATACCGGCTTGAGCGGCGTTACTCCCGGAGTCACCTGTGTGCCCGACGGAGTCAACGCGAGCAATGCTTTGGTGACAGGAGACTGGTCCACTCCTCTGTGCTCCGGTAATTGTGGAACCGCGGCGACACGAACGGTCGATGTGCAGAACCCTTCGCCGGTACTCGATGGAAGCATAGTATTCAAAGCAAAATGTACGTATCAAGATCAGAGCATTGCAAATCTCAGCAGTACTCGCACGAATATCTTGTCAAACCAGCCGGTTACGGTTCAACACGGTACAGCGCCAGTGGTCAATTACTGCTCCAGCGTGACCGAGCTCGCAACGCCGAATGGTCTGACTGATGGCGGACGTCAGCTCAGCGGACTGATCAGTGGCGGTACGCTCTCAGGTACCCGCGACTTCCATGAGTACACCAATGTGTTCGGATTCAGACCAGGCGTTGTCAACGCGGGTGACCCGGACAATCAAGGATTTGGCTTCCCAGGCAACAATCCCACCAGTGTGTGGTTCAAGGATATCCAGAAGAACAAGTATGTGTCGATGAAATTCCGCGCGCCTTCTTCTGCTGCGTTCAATAATGCATTTGGCTCGTTCCTGGGTCAGCCGGTTGCGGCATACACCTTGTTTGCTCTCGCGCCATGCCCGGGTCAGTTCTCAACAGATTCCAATTTTCCGATCGCCAGCGGTTGTCAAGGCATCGCAAAGAGTGCGAATCTGGGTTTCAGAGTATTGGCGACTCCGTTCGGCAACCAATGTCAATTGGTTCCAGGAAAGACCTACTATTTCAATATCATCCAAGCCAACGATTTTAATTCGCTGACCACGCCTTCGTGCTCAGCGTCTTCTTGCGGCGTTATCTTCAACCTGACCGGCGGCGGCCCATCCTAGTCGCATTCCTCAGTGTCATTGGTCGATTTGCGAAAGCGGCGCTGACTTCAGCGTCGCTTTTATTTGTAGCGGCGCCCCGACAGCTGACGGTTAATCAGTAGCCGCTCCGTCGGAATGCAGTCGACTCTGTTGTAGTTTCAAGAGGCAGGCTTCTCGCCGGGAACAGGTCTATCGAAAATCCGAGCTCGCGACTATCGGTGTTTGGTCTCCAAGAACCTTTCAGCGTCGAAGTAGTCAAAGGGTCCGCAATCGCATCCGAATGGTCATACGGCTGAGCGATTTGAACCAACTGATAGCCTCTTGCGTGGCTTTCATGCAATTTCCCCCAGTTCTGGAGTACGTAGTCGTGCGCAAGCTTCATGTCATCCTTGGTGCCTCCGTGGCGCTGTCAATGGCCTCACTAAGTGTTGTGGCCGAGCCGCATTACCCGCCTGAGACCGTCGTCGCCAAGCGAGGTGACGCGAGCATTACAATGTTGGACGTGGATGCCGCCTTGCTCAGCGTTCCTGCTCGGTTACGTGCGAACGTGATGAACAACCCCAAGCGCATAGACGAGCTGGTGGACCGGTTGCTGTCCTCGCGTCAGTTGGCAAATGAAGCGCGTGCTTCTCACCTAGACGAATCTGCCGTATTCAAGCAGGCGGTCAAGCTTCAGGAAGATCGAGTGCTCAGTGAGCAAGCGCTGATCGATTTTCGCGAAAAAATGGATATCGGCAATGTCGAGGAGCTAGCTCGCGAGCGCTATCAGGTCAATCCGAGTGCGTATGCACTTCCCGGTGCGACCTCAGCGCGACACATCCTGATCAAGACCGAGAATCGAAGCGAAAAGGAAGCAATGAAACTTGCCGAGGAGATCCATGCCAAGGCGGTTGCTGGCGAGGATTTCGTTGCGCTGGTAAAGGAATATTCCGAGGATCCCTCCAAAGCAAGCAACGATGGGCTGATTCCTGGCGCGGATACCGACAAGATGGATCCTTCGTTCGCCGAAGCAGTCAAGCGTATTGTCAAGCCGGGCGACATTTCGCCGGTGATCAAGTCCCAGTTTGGCTATCACGTCATCCAGTTGGTGCAGCGAACCGATAGCAAACCGCGTAGCTTCGATGAGGTCAAGGACAAGATTGTGAGCGAGATGGATACGTCCATGCGCGATGTTCGCGTGAAGGAACATGTCGATCAGCTGAAGAGCATGGCGATTGAAGCAACACCTGAGATCGTTGCGTCGCTGAGAACCCGCTATCTTCCGAAAGGCGCCTCCGCTGAGCCTGCAGTTCCCGAAGAAGAGATAAAAAAATAGCTCAGTCGCCTGGCGTGTTTGTGGCTAGGGACTTGCTAACTACTTGAAGTCCCTGATCCACGCGGAAATACTGGCCCCTTGCCCGTGAACTCCAAATGGTCACGATTCGACGTATGGGGTGTTTCGGCGGCTGGTTCAAGTTGCAGCACATTTCCGCGAATCATTGGAAAGCACAGCTCCGAATAGTTGTGCGCTCAGTATCAAACCCGTTCTTATTCAGCTTGCCGATGGCGGAGATTGATGAGATGCGACGTTCCGAGGATTGATTACAGTATGTTTGAACTGTCCGTCGTGAATGGTTGCCGATGAATCGTCTCGTTCTTGCCATGCATTTCCTGCGGCGCGAGTTGCGTGAGCGTTATCGTGGCAGTTTTACCGGGTTTGGTTGGGCGCTGTTGCAGCCTTTGCTTCAGCTGGCGATCTACGCGTTTGTATTCGTGCAGATTTTCAAAGCCAAGGTCCCCGGAGCGGCAGCGCCTGGCTACGTGCCTTTTCTGGTTGTAGCCATGTGGCCGTGGTTCGCTTTTTCGGATGCGATCGTACGTTCGACGAGCGCAATTGAGAGCAATGCCGCACTGATCGGCAAGGTTGCGCTACCTCGGGAAATCCTCGTGCTCGCACCCTGCAGCGCAAGTTTTCTGCTGCATACCTGCGGTTTCATCGCGATCCTGATCGTCCTCGCTGCAACGGGTCAAGGCGTGCTTATCAGCCATTTGCCGCTGGCCTTGCTGCTCTACGTCCCGATGTTTGCTTACACGCTCGGCATTTCATTGATCTTTGCGGCGCTTCAGGTTTTTGTGCGGGATCTTGTGCAGATACTGAATCAACTGCTGATGCTGATGATGTTTGCTGCGCCGATCTTTTATGACCGCAACAATTTGCCGGCACGATTCCAGGGCTGGCTCGATCTGAACCCCTTCACTTTCTATGTGGAGAGCATGCGCAATGTCTTGCTCGGCTATGGCAGCTTTCCCTGGCATGGTTTGTTTATCGCCTTGCCGGTTGCACTACTGACCCTCGCGTTTGGACAATGGCTGTTCAGTCGCCTCGATCCGCACTTCGAGGATTTCCTGTGACTGAGGTCTTGATCAGCGCGCAAGGGCTCGGCAAAGCCTATCCAAAAGCACACCTGTCGGCTGATCGACTGCGTGCTCTGGGACGCCTCCTGCGTGGCCGCAAGGACCCAGATGCCCAGTACGTGGTGAAGTCAGTCGATCTCAATATCCGAAGAGGCGAGTCAATCGCCATCATTGGCGAAAATGGCGCAGGCAAGTCGACCTTGCTGAAGCTTGTAACCGGCGTACTCACTCCAACTACGGGAACAGTCGAAGTATTCGGAAAAATTGGTGCCTTGCTGGAACTCGGCGCAGGTTTCCATCCGGATTACAGCGGTCGCGACAACGTTGGCATGGCTGCGGCGCTTCACGGATTGAGCAATGCGGATCTTGATGCGCGCATGCAGCAGATCATCGAATTTGCCGACATCGGCTCGTATATTGACGAACCCGTCAAGCACTACTCCTCCGGCATGGTCGTGCGTCTCGGTTTCGCGGTGATCGCCTCACTGAAGCCTGACTTGTTGATTACCGACGAGGTGCTTGCGGTAGGCGACGAATCGTTCCAGAAGAAATGCGTACGCTGGATGGAGCAATACCTCGAGGAAGGCGGCACTCTATTGTTGGTGTCACACAGCATGTATCACGCCCAGAAGCTATGTAAACACGCGCTCTGGATGAACCATGGAGCGGTCGAGCAATATGGTGATGTCTTTGATGTGACCCAGGCCTATCTGGCATTCCACGAACGCAAGCAGGCAGTAGAAAAAGTCGCACCTGCGACGAAAACAGGCAACGAATTTGAAGTCGAAAGCCTGGCCGTCAACGAGATCGACGGCACAGCGTCGGTTGTCATCTCAATGGGCGAAACCTTGACCTTGCGAGCACGAGTACGTTCGCGAGACGACCGTGCGCCGATCGTTTTGTTCGGCGTTGTCCGAATCGACGGAACTCCGGTTTACGGAGTCAGCACCGATATGGACGGTGTCCACGCGCAGAAACTTTCGCGCGGAGATTTCGTCGCCGAGATAGCGTTCAATGCAATCAGCTTGCTTCCCGGCAGTTATCAATTGCGTGCGCACGCAATGGATACCGAGGGTTTGCGCCTCCTGGATACGCTGGAGCGCACACTCACCGTGCGGGGGAATTCGCGCGAATTCGGATTGATTCGTCTCGAACATCGCTGGTCGACACAGCCGGAGAACCCTGTTGAGTGACGATGGCAACAGTTTGGCATTCACCGGCGAACGATTTACCCCGGAGTGTCAGCGTGAAATCTGGTACGAGCACTGGCATCGTTATGCGTTTGCGCTGAACTTCGTCAAGGGAAAGCGGGTTCTTGATGCCGCCTGCGGCGAAGGTTACGGATCGAACCTGCTGGCTGGTGCGGCCTCCAGCGTCTACGGGGTGGATATCTCCAGGCAAGCGGTAGAGCATGCGCGTGCGCGCTATGGCAGTACAGCCAATGTCGAATTTCGTGTCGGCGACGCCGCCGCACTTGATTTTCCCGACAAACACTTCGATGTCGTTGTTTCGTTTGAGACCCTGGAGCATTTGGCTGCACAGGAAGCGTTGGTAGCAGGATTCGCACGCGTTCTCAGCGACCAGGGAATCCTGCTGATTTCATCCCCAGACAAGCAAACCTACAGTGACCTGGCAGGTTTCCGCAACGAATTCCACGTGCGTGAGCTGTATCGCGAAGAATTGCTCGACCTGCTGAGGCCGCACTTCCGTTATATGCAACTTTTCAGGCAGAAACTGCTGTTCCAATCCGTACTCTGGGCCGAGGATTCATCGACGGAAAGGGCCGCTGTCCACAGCGCAACGGCTGACGGGAAAGTGACTTCCGGATTCGACGTAGCGCCAATGTATTACCTCGCAGTTTGTTCAAATCAGCCGCTGCCTTCCTGCTTGCCTTCGGTGTCGATGTTCAGCGATCGGGAAGAATCTGTGTATTCGCACTATAATGGCGAGGTTCGCAAGAACATGAGCGCTGGCGCGCGAATCGCCGAGCTTGAAGCCGAGGTCGAACGGCTGCGCGGCTCCACTCCGAACCTGACCTCATCACGCTGGCTGCGCTGGCTGCGTCGATGAGGAATTAAAGATTCCAATGACTACAACTCCAGATTTCCAGATCAACTACGGCACGACGAATTTCGCCGGGCACGCGCCGCGTTCTTCCGTGGAAGCTCCGCTATATGCCGCGATCGATGCAATGGTCGCGCCGCTCTCAAGTGACGAGTACGCCTTTATCGCCAAGGATTCCGGCGAGCGGCACGTTCTCAGTCATCATGTGCTGCAGACCCTGGATCAATGCCGCGAATTCCGCAGCATCGACGAACATGTCGCGCGCGTGGCATCCGTTGTGCCGGGCCTGACCCAGCACGATCGCGTCCGCAAGGGGCTTGAGGGGCTCGCCTCGACGGGCTTGCTGATCTCCGACAAAGATTATCTGGCACGGTTGGAGCGCCCGGCGGAAGCCGTGACTCGCAGCTTGCATGCGATATATATTCGCGCCTGCGATCGGCCGCAGCAATTGAAATTGTTGCTCGATTCGTTGGCGAACTATGAGCGCCGCTTTCGCGTTGCGCGAACGATTGTCCTGCTCGATGATTCAATCGAGGAAGGGAATCGCGATACCAACCGTGACCTCTTGCGGGAATTCGCGCGAGCGGTAGGTAACCCGGTCAGCTATATCGGTCCGGCAGAGCGTGCGAAGTTGCGGCAGCAGTTGCTCAAGGCGGTTCCGCACGCCACGGCGAGTCTTGAGTGGCTGCTCGATCGTGGACCGCGAACGCGTCGTGGCGGAGGTGGGCGCTCGTGGAATCTGGCTCTGTTGCTGTCGGCAGGGCGCATGTTTGCCCTGCTCGACGAAGATTTCCGCCTGCCGCTGCATCGCCACGGCGATGTACGATCGGGGCTCGAACCCAATCCTGCCGTGGCCGCTTCGGCGCGTTTTTATCGCAGGCTCGATGATGCTTTGGATGCGGGCGAAGCGGAGTCACAAGACCCGTTTGAATTCCATCTGGGCGTCTGCGGTGATCGTCTTGGAGCGGCGGTGGCGCAGCAACCCTATCGTCTGGATCGTGAAAGTTTGCGCGGCATCAATCTCGGCCGTGTCGATCACCTGCGCGGTGACGCGCGTGTTTTGTACACATTGAATGGTACGTGTGGAAGCTCGGGTACAGAGAGTGCGCTATGGCTGTATCAACTCGATGCTGCGAGCCGCGCTGAATTTTGGGCCGATCGCGAATCCTATCTTCGAAATATCGAGGCCCAGAGCCTTTGGTATGGGAGCCTTCGTGCAAAGCCGGCCACCCATGCGTACTTCACTCCGTTCGTTTTCGACAATCGCGAATTGCTGCCATGCACGAATCCGGATGGGCGCGGCGAGGATGGCTTGGCCGGTGCCGCCACCCTGTTCTGCCACCCTGGGTCGCTGGTCATGCATCTGCCAACGGCTATTGGCCACGCGCAGGAATCACAACGCAAGCGCTCGGAAGTGACCATGGCAGCGCATACCCCGCGCTTCAATCACTTTCTGCGTGACTATGTGAACAATCTGTCCGGTACCGCCAAAGCGGCGAACCCCGGTCATCGCCTGGCCCTGTTGGGCGCGATCACCGAGGATCTGGGTGGCGCCTCCGACAGCACCCTGATTGCGTCACTTGAGGAATATCTCGGGTTTGTCCGTGCGGACGTGGTCGAGCGATTGCAGAACCAGTTTGAGTTGCTATCCGATGCGCCGGTTTATTGGCAGGCAGATGTGCGCTCGATCGTACGCAACAACGGCAATGCCTTGCTCAAGAAGGGCGCGCCTCGGCTGGCCGATTGGTCGGATGATATCGACGCCGCCGGATGCGCGGCGGCGGCGCGCGCTGAACTGCTCGACATGGCCAAGGCGTGGCGCGACTGGCCAGCTATCTGGGAGTTTGCGCGCGAACGCGGTGATCGATTGATCAGTGGCCTCTGAGGACAGGAATTCTCTGTCTTGCACGCAGACATCGAGCCCGGTCTGACCAGTGTCATCGTGGTGACCGCCGACAGCGGGCCGATCGCTGTGCAGTGCATCGACAGATTGCTGACGAGTACCGTTCCGATCGAACTTGTCGTCGTCGACAACGCATCTTGCGATGATCAAATCGAGCACATTCAATCGCGCTTCGGCGCTGATGCGCGCCTGCGAGTCCTGCGAAACAGCGCTAACCTTGGCTTCGGTCCTGCATGCAATCAGGCGGCAAACCTCGCCCATGGCGATTGGTTGCTGATCCTCAATCCTGACTGCCTCGTTGAGCCCGATACGATTGCGAGGCTGCGTGAAGTTGCAGCATCACTGCCTCAGTCGGGAATTCTCGGGGTTCGCGCGGTCAGCCCGGATGGGCGCGGTGACCGGGCCAGTCGACGTCGCGATCCGAGCTTGCGTCGCGCATTGTGTTCGCTCAGCGGCCTTGCGCGTTTCGAGCGGCGATGGCCCGCACTTTCGGGGGTTGAAATGCCGGCCCTGGCTGAGCATGTCGACACCGAAGTCGTTGATGCCGTATCCGGCGCGTGCTTGTTTGTTCGTCGAAACGCTTTTGAACGTATCGGTGGATTCGATGAGGGATATTTCCTCCATTGCGAGGATCTGGATCTGTGCCGTCGAACTCGAGACGCCGGATTTGATGTCATCCACGTTTCCTCGATAACGCTGAGGCACGAACAGGGGAGTTCAAGTCATCGGCGGCCACTGTTTGTCTCGCGGCACAAGCATCGCGGTATGTGGCGATACTTCTGCAATTTTGATCGGGCTGCGAAGCATCCAATCCTGCGTGGTCTGGTCTGGTGCGGAATCTGGTTGCACTTCGCTACTCTTGCACCCTTCAATGCGTTGAAGCAGCGCCTGCATCGCTAAGAGTTTCGACTGCCGCCCAGATTCCAAGGCCTGAGCTTTTGCGATTCAGAAGAGGTTGTCGGGTATCACAGACGGTGGCGTGTATACAGGCAATCACTCGAGAAAAATAAAGAAAGCTGCGGCCGCCATCAGGGCGAAGCCCACGAGATGATTCCATTTGATCTCGGCACCCAGCCAATAGACAGAGAAGAAGACGAAAACGACGAGGGTGATGACTTCCTGGATGATCTTCAATTGCGCTGGGTTGTACACCTCGAATCCGATCCGGTTTGCAGGAACCTGCAAGCAGTATTCAAAAAACGCAATGCCCCAGCTGATCATGATGACGAGTAGCAGTGGGCGGTTGGTGAACTTGAGATGCCCATACCAGGCGAACGTCATGAATACGTTGGAGCCGATCAGTAGGAAAATCGGGGCGAGATGATTCCACATCGAACTGATCTCCTGTGATTCAGAATTACTTCAATCACTTTCGCTGTTCGGCCATTCTGCGACGGCTTGAAGGGCATCAAGCGGCAATTGATGGTTGTTGTATTCACTGTCCGTCGGATAGTCCTTGACCGAATCAGGAATCGAATATCCGCGCGTTTTTCGGCGAGACGAATGCCGCTTCGACGACTCCCGTCGATGAGGACGTGTACGAAACCCTACGGACTATTCTTGTCAACGAAATTGGATTCGTATAGCAGCGCCTCGATCTCACTGTCCTGGCCCGAAGCGAACTCGAAGCCAAGGTCTTCCGCGCCATCGCGAACGCAGCGGGCATCGAGGGCAATCACGGTTTCCTGGTCAAATATGAAATAGACCCGGCAAGATTGCGGCGTCTCTTCCGACCAGCGGGTAGGCCGCGCAAGACAGGCGCCGCCCTGTGAAAGATCGCGTACTTCGCTGAGCCAACCTTGGCCATCGCGCGTGATCAGGGCCGCCGAAAAAATCGGCAGACGCGGAAAGCGGCGCTTTTCGTCCGTGCTCATTCAACGAACGATAGCCGCCTCACGCATCGAGGCGCAAGCATGAGCTCAGCTGCCATGGCGAAGCACCTGCATCGGTGGCGTGCGTGCGATACGTCGCGTGCCGGCCAGGCCGGCGAGCATCACCACGATGGCCGAGGCCAACGCAATTGCCGCGAGTTGCAGTGACGGCGGCCAATAGTCCGGCATGCGAAAGACCGTGCGAGCGAGGGCAATACCAGTGAAGGCCGCGCCCCCCGCTGCGACGAGTCCTGCGAGCAAGCCCAGGGCAGCAAACTCACCAAGTACGGCCGCCGTCAGTTGGCCGTTATTTGCACCGAGCGTGCGCAGCAGGGCGATCTCAAATCGTCGTTCGTCTGCGGTTGCGGCAAGCGCGGCTAGCAAGACAAGGATGCCCGCCGCGAGGCTGAATGCGAGCACCCAGGTTACCGCCGATGACACCCTTCCAATGATGTCGCGAACGCGATCAAGGATCGAATTGACATCGATCAGCGAAAGATTCGGTATATCGCGTGACAACGCTGAAAGGTTGGTCGCAGTCGGGGCGTGGAAACTCGCGATGAAACTGTGCGGAAGATTGTCTCCGTGGGCAGGATCCAGCATCAGGAAGAAATTGACCCGGAAAGAGTCCCAGTCAACCTCGCGCACGCTGCTGATCGTTGCGATGATTTCCTGATCGCCAAAGCGCAAGGTCATGGTGTCGCCAAGCACGAGGTGGAACATATCCATCCAGCTCGTATCCACCGAAAGTTCGGCAGCGCTGGCATCGGTGCGTGGCCAACGGCCTGTTGAAATGCGATTGGAGGGCGGCAGATCCTTGCTCCAGGACACGCGGACCTCGCCCTCGATCCAGTTGCTCGCGCGCGAATCATCGGCGTAGTCGGCAACGCGCAAGGGTTTGCCATTGATCGCGACGAGCTTGCCGGCGGCCAGTGGCAGCAGACTCGTATTGTTGGCGCCGAGTGCTTGCAGGCGCTGTTCGAAATCCGCGCGCTGTTCCGGCTGCAGGTTGAGTGCGAAGTAGTTCGGCGTATCGGTGGGCAAGTCGGCGCGCCAGCGATCAAGCAGCGAAGGCCCGACCACGGCAAGAAGATCGAGCGCGGTCAGGCTCAAAGCCAGCGCGCCGACCTGGATCAGAGTCAGTGCGCGGCGCCGGTTGAGATTGGCCAGTCCGAAACGCAGGGCACCAGGTATTTTGCGTGAACTGCTGCGCAAGAGCTTGAGCAGGAGCAAGGTCACGATCAGGGTAGCGAGTGCTACGGTGCCGAGTCCGCCAGCGAGTATTCCCGCGAGTTTCGAGGAGCCGCTTTCGAACAGGATCAGCAATCCGCCGACGATCAGCGGGAGCAGGTAGAGCGCGTCGAAGCGACGCAGACGCGTCTGCAAATCCCGTCGGAACACACGCATCGGTTCGACATCGCGCAAACGCAGCAGCGGTGGAAGGGCAAAGCCGAACAGAACGGTGAGGCCGATCACGTAGGCCGACAAGGCTGGAGCGAAAGGAAGACGTGGCGTCGATCCGCCCAGCAGTTCGCTGGCAAACGCGAAGGCAATCTGTTGCAAGCCGAGTCCAAGCAGTGCGCCCAACGCGCAGGCGGGCAGGGCGAGCAGGACGAGTTCGAGGGTCAGGGCGAGGACAATCTCACGGCGACTGGCACCTAGGCAGCGCAGCACGGCAACTTCTTCAGTCTTGCGCCGGGCAAATCGCTGCGCGGCCAGTGCAACGGCAATGCCCGCCAGCAGCGCTGCCAACAGAGCGGCCAGGCGCAGGAAGTTTTCGCCGCGCTCGAATGCGTTGCGCAGGTTGGCTTGCGCATCGGCGACCGTGGTCAGGGTTGCGTTCGCAGGAAGGTTGGGCTTTGCCCAGGACGCGAATCGCTCGACCGCGTTGCTGTCGCCCGCAACCAGGACCCGATAGGTCGCTCGACTGCCGATGCCGAGTAACCCACTGGCTTCGGCATCGCCCAGATTCATCAACAAGGTCGGCGCAAACTGGAACACCGAAGCACCCGGCGCACTGATGATTTCTCCAGCAATGCGCAAATCATGTCCGCCGAGCTGCAAGCGGTCGCCAACGGCACTGTGCAATGCGTTCAGCACGCCACGATCGGCGAAAACCTCGCCGGATGCTGGAGCCGAAACAATCTGCCTGGACCCCGCGCTATTGTCGACGATGAGGTTGCCGCGCATCGGAAACGATCCATCAACGGCACGCACTTCACTGAACTGACTGTTCTCGCCGGCGAACACGACGCTGGAAAATTCGATGCTACGGCTGCTGGCAAGTCCCAGCTGCTTTGCTTTTACCGTGAAGGACTCGGGTAACGACGCGCGTCGAGCACTGATACCGAGATCAGCGCCGAGCAGGTCCGCCGCCGAGGCGAGGATGGCGCTCTCCACGCGAGACGCGAGCGTGCCGACCGCAGTCAGCGCAGCGACCGCCAATATCAGCGCAGCGGCCAAGGTGGCGAGCTCGCCATGGCGAAACTCGCGACGCAGGCTCCGTGCGGCAAAGACCAGCGGCTTCATGCGTCGGTCTCGACGCGACCATCGCGCAGCCGCAAGATACGTGCGCAGCGCGAGGCCAGGGTCGGATCGTGACTGACCAGCACGAGGGTGGTCGCATGTTCGCTGTTGAGGGCAAACAACAGATCACTGACGGCTGATCCAGTGCGTTGATCCAGATTGCCGGTCGGTTCGTCGGCAAACAGAAGTTTCGGTCCATGCACAAATGCGCGCGCCAGGGCGACGCGTTGCTGCTCGCCGCCGGAAAGTTGATGCGGATAGTGATGCAGGCGTTTTCCAAGCCCGACATCGGCAAGCACACGGGTCGCGCGCTCGCGGGCATCGTCGCGACCTTCGAGCTCCAGCGGCAGCATGACGTTTTCCTCGGCGTTGAGCGCAGGCAGCAGATGGAACGACTGGAATACGAAGCCAACGAGGCGCCGCCGCACGCGTGCGCGTGCCTCTTCATCAAGCTCGTGCAGGGCTTCGCCAGCGAGCGTCACACTGCCTGAGCTCGGGCTGTCGAGACCGGCAAGCAGACCGAGCAGGGTGGTCTTGCCAGATCCTGACGCACCAACGATAGCCAGGCTCGCGCCACGTTCCACACTGAGGCTGACCTCATCGAGGATTACCAAGCGACCATCGGGCCCATCCACGGCTTTGCTAAGCTTCTCGGCACTGAGAACTGTTGTGGAATCGATCGTCATGTCGCGCATCCTGTGTTTGTTCCTGTTGCTGGCCGTGCAATCTTCATCGTTGTGCGCGAAAGAACCGCTTCGACCGATTCTGGTGCTCGGTGATTCGTTGTCCGCTGCCTATGGCATACCGGCAGATTCCGGTTGGGTAACCCTGCTGCGCAATCGCCTCAGGGATTCCACGCCGGCGCGTGATGTCGTCAATGCGTCAATCAGCGGCGAGACCACCTCAGGCGGTCTCGCCCGCGTGGAAAAGCTGTTGTCTGATCACAAACCCGCGCTGGTACTTATCGAGCTCGGTGCAAATGATGCGTTGCGCGGTTTGCCACTGAGCACTCCGACAGCCAACCTTTCACGCATCATCACGCTCGCAATGGACTCCGGCGCCAAGGTGTTGTTGATTGGTATCGAGATACCCATCAACTACGGACCCCAGTACCGCGATGGACTGCGTCTCATGTATCGGGATCTTGCGGCGAAATTCAACGTGCCATTGGTCCCGTTTCTGCTTGAAGGCGTTGCCCTCGACGAAAGCTTGATGCAGGCGGATGGTTTGCATCCAACGGCAGCGGGCCAACCACGAGTGCTTGATAACGTGCTGCCCGCACTGGAGAAAGTGTTGCTAACGCACGAAGTCGGGAACAGGAAATAGGGCTTCTCTAGCACCTGTAGGAAGCGGCTTCAGCCGCTTCCTACACAGTCAAAAGCGCGAGAATTAAGATTCCCGAATCCCGAATCCCGAATCTCAACGATTGGGTATTTCACGAACAGGGCGTTTGGCCAATTTTCGTTGCAGGGTTCGACGATGCAGGCCGAGACGTCGCGCGGCTTCAGAGATGTTGCCATCACATTCATTGAGCACGCGCTGGATGTGTTCCCATTCCAGGCGCTTCAGTGGCGGCGGCGCATCGGGCAAACTCTCGACGCTCGACGGAGCGGTATTGGCGGTGCCAAGCAAAGCCTGGACGACTTGATCGGCATCGACCGGTTTTGCGAGGTAGTCATGGGCACCGCGTTTGATCGCCTCGACTGCCGTCGCGATCGAGGCATAGCCAGTCAACAGCAGGATGCGAGCAGCCGGGCGCGCCGCAGTCAGGCGCGGGATCAGGGCCAGGCCGCTTTCACCGCCGAGTTTGAGATCAAGCACGATGTAGCGAGGTTGGAAATCGGCGCAGCGGGCCAACGCGGCGCTGCCGTCGTTTGCCGAAGCAACCTCGAATCCGCGCGTGGTCAAGGCGCGACCAAGGACATGGACAAAAACCTCATCGTCATCGATGAGCAGTACGCGACCGGTGGTTTCAACGTTCATAAGGTGGATTGTCCAGCGTAGCCAGTGGAAGACGCAAACGTTGTCGTGTACCGCCCCCTTCTGCGGCTTGTGCGTCGAGAGTGCCGCCGAAGCGTTCTGCTGTTGCATTGGCCAGGGCCAGGCCTAGCCCCAAGCCATCTCGCTTGGTTGACTCGAAGCGCATTCCGGCTGACGTTTGAGCAGCGACAACCATGCCTTTGCCAAAATCTCGCACGTCAAGCACCAGCGCGCTACTGCTGCGCTGAACCTGCAATTCGACACGCTCACTGGCATTGCTCAGCGAGGCGTCGGCCGCATTGATCAGGAGGTTGACGATGGCATGGTGCAAGGCCGGGACCACCGCAATCCTATGCGCGCCAGCCTCGTCGTCTACGCGACATTCGAGTTCAATTTCGGGGCGCAGAAGACAAAAAGCGTCGCGACTCGAATCGCACAATTGGGCCACGCTCATCCATTCCGCAAGGCCGGCGAGTTGGTTGCTGCCGACCTTGACCAGATCTCGAAGGATATCGCGACAACGCTCGGCTTGGCCGATCAATAGCGTGATATCGGCGTGCAAGCTCGCGTTCGTCTGATGTTCTCGACCAAGCTCTCCGAGCAGGGTGCGCATGGTCGACAATGGCGTATTCAACTCGTGTGCGGTGCTGGCCGATTGCGTCGCGATGGCGAGAATGCCCTCGTCGCGCAAGGCACGTTCGCGCTCTAGTTCGGCCTCGGCTTGTTGGCCGCGCAGCGCACGTGCAAGTCGGGCAATGAAGAACCCGAGCATGCCGGCGGTTATCGCAAAACTGATCGCCATGCCGGTCAGATGCAAGTTGAAGCCGCCGGATGACCCGCTATCGCCAACCTCCGGGAGAGGCACATGAAAGCGCATCAGTAAAAGGTAGGTGCAGACCGAAAGCACCGCGACGATCGCTACCGAGCGCAAGGGAAGTGCAGTGGCTGCGAGTGTGATCGGCATTACCAACAACGAGATAAACGGATTGCTCGCGCCGCCGGTGAGATACAGCAAGTAGCCGAGCACGAGCGTATCGACTGCGATGTGCGCGACGGGCTCCCAGGCCCGAATGGGTTTGCTTTCGCGCAGGCGCCAGAATGCAAGAGCGCTGAACATAGCGAGCACACCGATACCGAGTTGGAGTCCAGTGACAGGGATCGCAAGATCGAGACTCAACGCAACAAAGGCGACAGTCAATGTTTGACCAGCGATCGCGCACAGGCGCAACCACGCGAGGGTGGAAACAAGTTGTCTGGGCCCATGTGGCCAGGTTCGCCCCACGTGATGAACCACACTTCGCTCCAAGCGCAATCGGGAGCGTTCAGCATATCAGGGCGTCGCGCTCGCTAGAACGCCGCGACGCCCAGCACCACGCCAAGAATCACAAGCACAAGCAGCACCAGAAAGATGCCGAATATGATTTTGGCAATGCCAGCACTCGCACCGGAAATTCCAGTGAATCCGAGCGCGCCTGCGATCAGGGAAATAATTCCAAAAATAATGGCCAGCTTCAGCATGGGGAAAACCTCGGTTGGACGAATTGCTTGGTGAAAGGTTTCAAGAGATTGCTGCCGAGCAGCAATCAGTCCTGCGAATGCTTGATTTTCTTCATTGAGCGCATGTCGTTGTGATCCCGGGTGACCTCAGGAAGGTAGCGCCGCGCAATCTCTCGAACACCCACATCGTTGGACTCCTCCACCGCATCCTGGAACGCATGAAGGATCCGATCTTCAAACTCTTCCAGCTGGGTGATGTACGCAGCTTCCTCGTTTTGCGCGAGCAGGGTCCGAAGTTGGGCATACATTTTTCGCACTGATCCGCTGAAAGAGCCGGACCGGGAAGGTTCTTCGCCGCGGGCTACGACCATGGTGGACAGATCGGCGGCGATCGCCGCCTTGGTTCGCGCCATGCGCTGAAATACCGCAGCGAGATCGGCGTGGACATGTGAGCAAGCCTCCTCGTAGAAAGCCTTTCCATCATTCAAAACTTCAATCAAGTCATCGAGCGTGGCGGTTTCGTTCTGACTACCCATTTGATGTACCTCGGAATGATTCCGCATGGTTGGACCCATGAATGGGCCCGACTTGGAAATCATCCTGCCACGAGGAAAATCATTTTTTGACGTTTTGCCTTCAGTCATTCATGGCCGAGTCGGAAAACCGAGGTGATGTGTTCAGCTTTCAACGACTGCGCCGCACGAGGTTGAATAATTCACAACCGCGTAAGCGCGCTGAAAATTCGCAGCTTTGCGCTAGAACGCAATTCGTTCTTGTGTTGCCAAGGATTGAATGAACCTGAATGTGTCTGCAAAACGGCGGTAGATGAGAGGACGGGCTTCGACTGCCGCTATTCAGTTCGATGGCAACCAACGCCGCAGAAGCAATGTCGCAAGCAAGGCTACGCAGGCGGCAATCAACGCCGAGGCCGACACATCCGAAAGAAAATGTTTGTCCATGTCGAGTCGGGCAGCGATGGCAAATGTCGGCAGTGCGAGCAGGAGAATTCTCTGCCAGACGCGCGGCGCGGCCGCCGCAAACGGCAGCAACAGGCCGAAGTAGAACGAACTGTGCCCTGACGGGAACGAGCCGCCGCCGGCGAACCACTGCACTGACCAGTCTCCGGATGCGAGCAATTCAACCGGTCTAATCCTTCCGAAGCTGCTCTTTCCAAGCATCATCAGGCCAATGGTTGCTGCCTGCACCAAGCCCGCAGTAAGCACGACCAAGGCCAGACGATGGGGCAGTCGCTTCCTCGATGAGAGAAACAGCGCGAGAATTCCGAGCATCACGCAGACCGTTGGCGCCAGCCAGTAGGAGACATGCAATCCGAACAGCGTGTCGAGTGCGTAGAGACCATCAACGAAAAATGGCAGGTTCTCCAGCGCACTGCCATGGATAGCCAGCGTCAGCGGAATATCGACGAGCCACAATCCAGCGATCATCAAGGTCGCAGCGACCAGCGCGCTGGCAACCAGAAAACGTTTGCTCATGGTGGCTCCTCAGTCACTTGGTTGACGTTGCGCACATGGTGCCCGCGCTAGTCGGTCGGACAATGCTTTATGGCATCATAGCGTGCTGTTTTTCCAGTTCAACGAGCCCATGCATGCCCAGTAGCGAGCCGCGCGGACCGCGTCAGATTGCCCGAGCCATGATCTGGTCATTCAAGGGATTGCGCGCCGCGTGGACACACGAGGCCTCATTTCGGCTTGAAGCGTACCTCTGCGTGATTTTTTTCCCAGTCGGCCTGTGGCTCGGCCAGAGTGCTGTCGAGAAAGCTGTCCTCTGCGGCAGCCTGTTGCTCGTGCTTTCTATCGAGCTGCTCAACTCGGCGATTGAGGCCGTGGTTGACAAAGTCAGCCCGGAGTTCCATGAGCTCGCCGGGCGCGCGAAGGATATGGGCTCGGCAGCGGTGTTTGTGCTGATGGTCAACGTGACGTTGTGCTGGGGGCTGGTGCTTTGGCAACGATTCTCCTGAACAATGGCAGCTGTTGAATGTTGGAAGTGATTGCCGAGCCCCACTTCTGGGTTGCCCTGTTTACCCTGGCCACGCTTGAGATCGTTCTCGGTGTCGACAATCTCGTATTTGTTTCGATCGCGGTCAGTCGACTTACCCCGGCCCAGCGTCCACTTGCACGCAAGGTTGGTCTTGGTCTTGCCTGTCTGACGCGTATCGGCCTGCTGCTCGTTCTTTCGTTTTTAGCGGGACTCGACGACGATCGACTCGCGCTCTTTCATTTCGGCGATCAAACCATTTCCCTGCGTGACCTGATCCTGATTGGCGGCGGCCTGTTCCTGCTGGTCAAGGCAGTTCTGGAGATTCATCAAGAGCTCGAAGGTGCGCGTGGTGACAACGCGGAAGGTCGTGTGTTTGCCTCATTTATCTATGTAATCGTGCAGATCGCGATCATCGATATTGTCTTCTCGCTCGATTCGGTGATTACCGCGATTGGCATGGTCAACGAAATTCTTGTCATGGTTGCGGCGATCATTCTCGCGGTGGCGGTGATGATCTTTGCCTCGAATCCGGTGGGTGATTTCATCGACCGGCATCCGACTCTGCGCATGCTCGCTCTGGCATTCCTGATCCTGGTCGGCGTGGTCTTGATTGCCGATGGTTTGCAGTTCCACATTCCGCGCGGGTATGTCTACTTCGCCATGGGCTTTTCGATCGCCGTCGAGGCCCTTAATTTGTGGGCGAGAAGACGTGCCGGCGCTGGCTGAGCGCCTCCATCGCGCTACCGCGTAGAATGGCGTGCCTTCATTGCATCCTGGAATTGCCAACGTGACTGACGAGATTCAAGTTCCCGCGCTGTATCTGAAGCGCGGTGAAGACACGCGATTGCGTGCCGGCCATCTTTGGGTTTTCTCCAATGAGGTCGATGTGCTGCGCTCGCCGCTCTCGGATTTCACGCCTGGACAGGTCTGCGCGATCGTCGACAGCCGTGACAAGCCGATCGGTGTCGGCTACGTCAATCCGAATTCGCTGATCTGCGCGCGTCTGGTCAGTCGCGGCATCGATCATGCGCTCGACAAATCGTTGCTCGTACATAAACTCAACGTGGCACTGGCCTTGCGCGAGAAGATTTATCCGGAACCCTACTACCGACTGGTGTTCGGCGAATCGGACGGTTTGCCCGGTCTGACCGTCGACCGCTTCGGCGATGTCATCGTCGCGCAAACCACGACCGCGGGCATGGAGCAACTCAAGGATGCGATCACCGAGGCCATCGTCAAGGTGATCAAGCCGCGTCAGCTGTGGTGGAAGAATGATGCCTCGATCCGTTCAATGGAAAGCTTGCCCGAATACGCCGAGCTCGGCGTCGGCGAGCCTTCCAATGAACCGATGATCGTGCGCGAAGCCGGCCTTGAATTCGAGTGCGACCCGGTTGGTGGCCAGAAGACCGGCTGGTTCTATGATCAGCGCGGCAATCGCGATTATCTGGAACATCTGGTCAAGGGCAAACGCGTGCTCGACATGTTCAGTTATCTTGGTGGCTGGGGTCTGCGCGCGGCCGCCTATGGTGCGAGCGAGGTGGTCTGTGTCGATTCCTCCCAGCCCGCGGTTGATGCGATCACGCGCAACATCGCGCGCAATGGATTCGCCGATCGGGTCAGCGCGGTGCGTGCGGATGCTTTCGACTATCTGAAATCCTTGCGCGAGAAACGCGAGCATTTCGATGTGGTCATTCTCGATCCGCCGGCCTTCGTCAAGCGCAAGAAAGATCTGTCCGAAGGTCGTGTCGCCTATCGACGACTCAACGAACTCGGCATGCAGGTGCTCGGCCGCGATGGCATCCTGATCACGTGTTCGTGCTCGTATCACATGCCGCGCAGCGTGCTGCTTGATGGTGTCCAGCATGCCGCACGCCATCTTGATCGGCAGGCGCAGTTGCTGTGGAATCTTCAACAAGGCGCGGACCATCCTATCCATCCTGCGATTGCCGAAACCGAATACCTCAAGGGTTTTATCCTTCGCGTATTGCCCGCCTGATCCGACCGGCGCTGGCATAATCCGGCGCTGAGCAGACGACCCTCATCTGAAGCGATTCCATGCACTATTTCGTAGACATCGATCCCATTGCGTTCTCGATCGGCCCATTGGCCGTGCACTGGTACGGCATCATGTACCTGATTGCATTTGGCGCATTCTGGTTGCTTGGCGAACGCCGTCGAAGCCTTGGACGGCTGCCGGTTGGGCCGACTGCATTTTCCGATTTGGCATTCTACGGAATGATCGGTGTAATCGTTGGCGGTCGCGTCGGTTACATGCTGTTTTACGGAACGGCCGATTTGACTACGAATCCGTTGTCGCTATTCAAGATCTGGGAAGGCGGCATGTCCTTCCACGGGGGCTTGCTCGGCGTTCTGGTGGCGATGTGGTTGTGGTCGCGGCGCAATGGTTTGCACTTTTTTGATGTGACCGACTTCATCGCGCCGCTGGTGCCGATCGGACTCGGCATGGGACGTCTTGGAAATTTCATTGGCGGCGAGTTGTGGGGACGTCACACCGATGTGTCGTGGGGCATGATTTTCCCACGCGCGATTGAAACGGCAGGGCACTCGTTCGACCAGCTCAAGATGATGGCTGCAGCGGGTCAACTCGACAATGAGGTGCGTCATCCCTCGCAGCTTTATCAGATGGCACTCGAAGGGTTCACGCTGTTCTGCGTGCTCTATGTCGTTTCGATGAAGCCGCGGCCGCGGTATCTGATTTCAGGTTTGTTCGCCTTGCTCTACGGCATGTTCCGCTTTGGCGTCGAATTTGTGCGTGAACCTGATGCACAGCTGGGCTATCTGGCGTGGGGCTGGCTGACCATGGGCCAGATCCTGTCGCTGCCGCTGATCATCATCGGCCTGGTCTGGATCGTCATGTCGCGGCGCGCGCCGACCCTGCACCCGCGTGTGGTCGAAGATTCGCCGAAGGTCGCAAGCTGATGCAGCAGTATCTCGAACTGCTGCGGCATGTGCTGGAGCAAGGCACGCCAAAGTCCGATCGCACGGGAACCGGCACGAACTCGGTCTTCGGTTGGCAGCTGCGTTTCGATCTGTCGAAGGGGTTTCCGCTCGTCACCACGAAAAAACTGCATCTGCGCTCGATCGTTCACGAGTTGATCTGGTTTCTGCGAGGCGAAACGAATATCGCCTATCTCAAGGAAAACGGCGTCGGCATCTGGGATGAGTGGGCCGATGCCGATGGCAACCTGGGCCCGGTCTATGGCAAGCAGTGGCGCTCATGGCAATGCGCGGACGGCAGAACGATTGACCAGATCGCATGGTTGATTGCGGAGATCAAGCGCAATCCTGATTCCCGTCGACTCGTGATCAGCGCTTGGAACGTCGCCGATCTCGAAGCAATGGCCTTGCAACCCTGCCATACGATGTTCCAGTTTCATGTCGCCAATGGGAAATTGTCGTGCCAGCTCTATCAGCGCTCGGCTGATATCTTCCTCGGTGTGCCGTTCAATATTGCGAGCTATGCGTTGTTGACCCATATGGTCGCCCAGGTTTGCGGGCTGGCCGTTGGGGATTTCGTGCACACGCTCGGCGATGCACATCTGTATCTCAATCATTTTGACCAGGCGCGCGAGCAACTGACGCGCACGCCACATGCCTTGCCAACCTTGTACCTCACTCCCGAGGTCAGCTCGATCTTCGATTTCCGCTACGAGGATGTCCGCATCGACGGCTACACGGCGGACAAGGCGATCAAGGCGCCGGTGGCCGTGTGATTGCGTTGATAGCGGCACTCGACCGCAACTTCGCGATTGGTCGTGAAGGAGACATGCCCTGGCATTTGCCCGATGACCTCAAGCGTTTCAAGCAACTCACGTTGGGCAAGGCCGTGTTGATGGGGCGCAAGACCGCCTTGTCGATCGGCCGCGCACTACCCGGACGAACGAACCTCGTGATGTCACGCCATGCCAGCGCGCCCTACCCAGGTCAGGTCATCGTCCGATCGATCGATGCCGCCCTAGATCACGCCGCAGGCAATGACCTCATGGTCATTGGCGGCGGTGAAATCTACGCGCTGGCCATGGCGCGCGCCGAGCGCATGCATCTGACCTGGATCGATACCGAGACCGAGTTGGCCGATACGCACTTCCCGCGTTTCGATCGCGCGCAGTGGGAGATCGTCGCCGAGCAGGCGCATGCGGTGGACGATAGGCACGCCTATCCGTTTCGCTTCGTCGACTATGTGCACAAGCTGCAAACGTGATCGCACGAATATTTTGCTGGTTGACCGAAGAGCCATTATTTTCAGCGAAAACAATCATTTGACAGGCTTATGGTAGTGACGCGGGCTTCTCTGCGCCTGGCCATTTACACTGTGCGACTCGAATTCAGCCATTGGGGACTTCCAGTGACAACACGACGCGGCATCATTCTCGCCGGCGGCTCGGGCACTCGGCTGTATCCGCTGACCCAGTCGGTCAGCAAACAGCTGCTGCCGGTCTATGACAAGCCGATGATCTACTACCCGCTCAGCACCTTGATGCTGGCCGGAATTCGCGACGTGCTCATTATCAACACGCCGCACGAACAGGCGTTGTTTCAGCGCTTGCTTGGTGATGGTTCGCAATGGGGATTGTCGATTCGCTATGCCGTGCAGGAGTCACCGGATGGGCTCGCCCAGGCTTATCTGATCGGTCGCGAATTCGTCGGCAATGATCCGAGTTGTCTGATCCTCGGCGATAACATTTTCTACGGCGATGGCTTGACCCGATTGCTGCACGCGGCGGACTCGCGCGAAAACGGCGCGACGGTGTTTGGCTACTGGGTGCGTGATCCAGAGCGCTACGGCGTCGCCGAATTTGACGCTGACAATCGCGTCATCGGATTGGAGGAAAAGCCGACCAGGCCGAAATCAAGCTGGGCCGTCACCGGCTTGTATTTTTACGATGGTCGCGCTGCCGATTTTGCGCGTGATCTGAAACCCTCGCCGCGCGGTGAGCTCGAGATCACCGATCTCAATCGCTGCTATCTCGCCGACGACTCGCTGATGCTTGAACGCATGGGCCGCGGTTTCGCCTGGCTCGATACCGGCACGCACGAATCCCTGGTCGAGGCATCGAGCTACGTTCAGACCATCGAAAACCGTCAGGGTCTGAAAATCTGTTGTCCCGAGGAGATCGCCTTCATCAATGGCTGGATCGACGCCGAGCAGGTGCTCCGGCTTGCGGCACCACTGGCCAAGAATGCCTATGGCCAGTACTTGCAGGAACTGGTTCGCGAAGGTCGCCCGGCATGAAATTGATCAAGACCGCGCTCGACGGTTGCATCGTCATTGAGCCGAAAGTGCATGGCGATGCGCGCGGATTCTTCTATGAGAGTTTCAACACGAACCGGTTTGCAGAGGCAGGCCTCAAATTGAACTTTGTGCAAACCAATGTCTCGCGATCCGAGCAAGGTGTTCTGCGTGGACTGCACTATCAGTGGCCGAATCCCCAAGGCAAATTGGTCAGTGTGCTTGAAGGCGAAGTCTACGATGTCGCCGTCGATATCCGTGTCGGATCGCCGACGTTTGGTCAATGGGCGGCAGCGATATTGAGTGCTGAAAACAAGCGTCATTTCTGGGTGCCCGAAGGATTCGCCCACGGCTTCGCGGTATTGAGCGGGCAGGCGACGTTTGTCTATCAGTGCACGGCTCACTACGACGGCGCAGCGGATGCCGCCATTCGCTGGAATGACGCCGCACTTGCCATCGATTGGCCGCTGGCGCGCCCCTCATTGTCGGACAAGGACAGCAAGGCGCCCTTTCTAGCAGACGTGGCGGCGGAGAAGCTGCCGGTTTACGCGTGAACATTCTATTGCTGGGCGCCAACGGACAGGTCGGTCACGCTTTGCGCGAGCCGCTGGCAGCGCTGGGTCGAGTGACGTGTGCAACTCGATCGGGTTTGCTCGACGATGGGTCGGCTTGCCTTGCTGTGGATCTGGCGGACAGTCGATCGCTGGCGCAGGCATTTGAGGCGAGCGGCGCAAGGATCATTGTCAATGCGGCTGCCTATACCGCGGTCGATCGCGCCGAAGACGAGCCCGATCTCGCCGATCGGATCAATCATCATGCTTTGGCAGAGATCGGCACATGGGCGGCGCGCAACGAGGCACTCGTCGTCCACTATTCAACCGACTACGTGTTTGATGGGCAGAGCGATCGACCGTGGCACGAGAATGATGCGACTGCACCACTCGGCGTCTACGGTCGCAGCAAGCTTGGCGGCGAGCAAGCTTTGCGCGAAAGCGGAGCCAAGCATCTGATCCTGCGCACGGCATGGGTCTACGCTGCCCAGGGAAATAATTTTCTGCGCACGATGTTGCGCCTTGGTGGCGAGCGCGATGAGCTGCGCGTTGTCGACGACCAGATCGGCGCGCCGACACCCGCGCAGTGGATTGCGCTGACGACGGCGAACGTATTGCAGCGATGGTGGGCGATGGATGAGAACGCTCGCGAAAGTGCGTGCGGTATCTATCACCTGACGGCCTCACTGTGTTGCAGCTGGTTCGACTTCGCCAAAGCCATCATGGACAGGGCGCAGCATGCTGGTTTACTTGTGAAAGCGCCGCGCATTACACCGATTGCCAGTGCGGACTACCCGACGCGAGCGAAGCGTCCGTCGTTTTCAGTTCTCGACAACACCAAACTTGCTCTTGTATTTGGACAACAACTGCAGCCCTGGCAGGCAGGGCTGCACGAGGTTATTGGCGAACTCGCCAAGGCTCGACTCAATGGAGATGTTTCATGATTGTTCCGGTGATCCTTTCCGGCGGCGCTGGTACGCGGCTCTGGCCCGTTTCGCGCAGCGCATATCCCAAACCCTTCATGCGCATGAGCGATGGCAAATCGCTGCTGTACAAGACCCTTGATCGCGCGCTGAAGCTCGCCGACGGCGGCAGCGTGCTGACCGTCACCGGGCGGGACTACTATTTCCTGACCCGTGACGAATACGCCAGTCATGCCGATGCCGATCTCGATCGATTGCCATTCCTGCTTGAACCTGCAGGTCGCAATACCGCGCCAGCCGTCGTGCTTGCTGCCCTTTACGCGCTTGATCAATGTGGCGCGGATGCCACTTTGTTGATTCTTCCCTCGGATCATCTGATTCGCGATGTCGATGCATTCGCCGCTGATGTGCGCAAGGCGGAGAAGCTCGCCAACGAAGGCTGGCTGGTCACGTTCGGTATCCAGCCGAGCGCACCGGAAACCGGCTTCGGTTATATCCGCATGGGCGATGAGGTCGCTGGTTGCGAAGGGCGCGAGGTCGCAGCCTTCGTCGAAAAGCCCGATCAGGCGAGCGCGGAAGGCTATTTGCTGTCGGGCAGCTACGTCTGGAACTCGGGCATGTTCTGCTTCCGTGCCGATGCGCTGATTGCCACGGCCGAAATGACATGTCCCGATGTACTTGCCGCCGCGCGTGCCTGCCATGCCAGCGAGAGCGGGCAGGTCAGCCCGGTCGAATTCGCGCGCGAACTTTTCATGGCGCAGCCCGACATTTCGATCGACTACGCGATCATGGAGCGCGCGCCGCGCGTCGCTGTAGTTCCGGCGCATTTTGACTGGAGCGATATCGGCTCATGGAAGGCGATCAGCGAGATGGACGCCGAGTCCGATGCGGCTGGCAACCGCATCCAGGGCGACGTCATCGTCGTTGAAAGCAGGAACTGCTACATCCAGTCGGATTCGCGCATGGTCGCGGCCGTTGGCGTCGAGAATCTGATCATCATCGATACCGGCGACGCCGTACTCGTCGCCGATCGTGATCGCGCGCAGCAGGTCAAAACCGTGGTTGAGCGACTGCGCGAAAGCAATCATCCGGCAGCCTCCTTGCACAACACCGTGCACCGACCATGGGGCAGTTACACGATTCTTGAGGATCGCGATGATTGCAAGGTCAAGCGCCTCACAGTCAAGCCAGGTCATGTCCTTTCGTTGCAACTGCATCACAAACGCAGTGAGCATTGGACCGTTGTGAGCGGCACGGCCAAGGTGCGCATCGGCGAGAACGAACTCCTGCTGCATGCCAATGAATCGGCCTACATCCCGATGAATACCGTGCATCGGCTCGAAAATCCGACCGATCAGGACATTCATTTGATCGAGGTGCAGTGCGGTGACTACTTCGGCGAGGACGATATTGTCCGGCTTGAGGATCGCTACGGCAGGGTACCCAGCAAGGTTTGAATTTCGTGAGGAGCGAGCAATAGGGTAAAATCAACTCTTTACGACAGGGAGAGAGTTGAAATGCCTATTGGAAAAATCCTGCTGAGTGCTGTTTTGGCTTTGACTGGCTCCGCACACGCATCTGAGCCGGTGGCGCTGGCCGATTTCGCGAAGCATATGCAGTTCAAGGAGGTCAAGATTTCGCCGGACGGCGAGCATCTTGCAGCCTCCTCGATCATCAATGGCAAGGTTGTCCTGTCGATTATCGATCTCAAGGACAATACCGGTCTCACCATCCGCCCGCGCGATGACGACGAGGTCTACAAGTTCTGGTGGGTATCCAGCGAGCGCATCGTCTACTCGGTCGCCCAGCATGTCGGCAATCTTGAGGTGCCTGCCAGCACCGGCGAGCTGTTCGCGGTCAATGCCGACGGCAAGCGCAGCGAGGTCCTGTTCGGCTATCGCGCGAGTGACTCGTCGTCGGGATCAACCGGCAGCCATATCGCGCAAAAGCAGAGCGAGTATGCCAGCGCGTGGATGCTCGATGATCTGCGTGACGACGACGACAGCGCGCTGATTACCGTGCAACGAGCGAATCTTTCACATGTCGCGACCTCAGGCGGCGAAAGCCTGCATCGGGAAGTCCGACGCATCGATGTGCGCACCGGGAAAAATCGCAGTATTACCGCGGCCCCTCTGCCCAATGTGGAGTTTCTCACCGACCACCACGGCGAAGTCCGCTTTGCTACGGGACGGGACAATCAGCAGAAGCAAAAGGTTTATTACCGCGAGGGTGATGGCAAGGACTGGCAGGTTATTTCTGATGAGGCCGTAAAAGGCGACGTCGTCTGGCCGGTGATGTTCAATCGGGCGGGTGATGGGGTGTATTTCGAGTGTGGCGGCGCCAGGAACCGTGGCGGGGTATGTCTCTGGGACGTGCGCAAGCGGACCTTCAAGACCTTGTGGAGCGGCGTCGATTCGGGTGCCAGCGGCTTCGAGGAAACGTTCGACGAGCAGGATCTGTTCGCGATCCGCTCGATGCCGGGACGCACCGCCGTGAGCTTGCTCGACAAGAGTGCCGAGGAGGTGAAGGTTCTTGTTGATTTGATGCAGCAGTTTCCCGGTGAAGATGTGCACTTCGGCAACGCGAGCAAGGATGGCGGCAAGGTGGTTGTTATCGTCCAGGGCGATCGCGATCCGGGCGCGTTCTATCTCTACGATGCCAAGGCCAAGAAGCTCAGCTTCCTGCTCGCACGGGCACCGTGGATCAAGCCTGAGGCGATGGCCGTGATGGAGCCGTTTTCGATCAAGTCGCGTGATGGACTGTCCCTGCACGGCTATCTGACTCGACCGGCAGGCAGGGAGGAGGCCAAGGATCTACCGATGGTGGTCTTCGTCCACGGCGGGCCGCACGGCGTCTACGACGCCTGGGAGTACGATCCCATCGTCCAGGTTCTTGCCAGTCGAGGCTACGCGGTGCTCCAGGTCAACTATCGTGGCTCTGGCGGATACGGCATGGCCTTCCAGAAGGCCGGCTATCGGGAGTGGGGCGGCAAGATGCAGGATGATGTCACCGACGCCACACGCTGGGCGATTGAACAAGGAGCTGCCGATGCGAAGCGCATCTGCATCTTCGGCGGAAGTTTCGGCGGCTACGCGGCCTTGCAGGCGGTGGTTCGTGAGCCGGACCTATACAAGTGCACGATTGGCTATGTTGGTGTCTACGATCTTCGCCTGATGAAATCGCGAGGTGATATCCCGCAATCGTTCAGCGGCGAAGGCTACCTCGATATGGTCCTTGGCACCGATGACAACTTGCTGGCGCAGCGCTCGCCAATCAACCAGATTGATCGCATCAAGGCCGATGTCATGTTGATCGTCGGTGGTCTCGACAAGCGCGTCCCGCCCGTTCAGGGCGAAAACCTGCGCAATGCCATGCTCAAGCGCGGCAAGCAGGTCGAGTGGCTGTACCAGCCGACCGAGGGCCATGGTTTCTATGACGAAGCCAATGTCGAAGACTTGTACGAGCGCGTCCTCGCCTTCCTCGATCGCAATATTGGCGCCAAGGGCAAAGTGGGCGTCGGGCCTGTCGAGTCTTCGACAGCGCCAGTGAAACACTGAGATTTTGAATCAAATCATGCCGCGTGCAAGAGCACGCCGGATGACGCCGCAGGCACCAATCGATACGGTACGAGCTTCAGTCGCCATGCGAAAAGCGAGTGACATCGCGACTGAAGCCGTGATTGCAGCAGCGAACTACTTTCGCTGATCGGCGCTGGCGTCGCGGGTAGCGCGGAATTCCGAATCCTTGCTCCACTGTGGCCAACGATCGGAATTGGCCAGGTCGCGGCCGAGCTTGTAGAGGACGGGCAGGTCGTGGACCATGCCGGCAAACGTCCAGCTTGCTTCCCATTCGTCTGCAGGCTGGTGATAGCGCTTGGTCACATATTCCTTGCCCGCAGTTTCACCCGCCTGGATACCGCCTTCCATCAAGTCGTTGCCGGATTCAAACGACAACGCTGGGACGCCGCGCTTGGCAAACGAAAAATGATCGGAGCGGAAGAAACTTCCTGCCTCCGGGTGCGGGTCCGCCACGTAAGACATGCCAGCTGCCTTGGCATCGGCAATCAAGGTATCGAGCAGTTCGGATTGGGCGCTGCCCGAGGTTGAGAAGTTGCGGGCTACGCCGGTCGGGCTCAATGCATCGGTGTTGATCACGGCGACCGTGGTTGCCAACGGATAGAGTGGCTTTGACGCGTAGTACTCGGAACCGAGCAAGCCTTTTTCCTCGGCTGTCACGTTGAGGAAAACCACCGAGCGCTCAGGCTGCGGGGCCTTCACGAAGGCGCGGGCCATTTCGATCAAGGCTGCGGTGCCGGTCGCGTTGTCGACTGCGCCGTTGTAGATTTTGTCACCCTTGGCATCCGGCTGGCCGACGCCCAGATGATCCCAATGCGCACTGTAGATCACCGTTTCGTTGGGTCGCTTACCGCCTTCGATACGCGCGGCGATGTTGTGCGAGGTGATGACCTTTGCATCCACAGCGTAGTTGGCCGAGAACGTCGCGTCTTTCAGGGTGACCGCTTTGAAGCCGCGCTGTTGCGCCTTTTTCTTCATCGCGTCGAAATCGAGGCCAGCCTTCTTGAACAGCTCCGCCGTGGTGTCGTGCTGAATCCAGCCTTCGATTTGCGGATGCACTGATTTCGCGTCGTCACGGACCACATCGAACATCGTATTCGTGTTCGAATTCTTCACCGTCGCCCAGCCGTAGGATGCGGGTGCGGTTTCATGCACGACGAGCAAGCCGACAGCACCCTGCCGCGCCGCTTCTTCGTACTTGTAAGTCCAGCGACCGTAGTAGGTCATTGCCTTGCCACCGAAATCGCCCTTGCCGGTTTCAAAATCAGGGTCGTTGACGAGGGCGATGGCAATTTTCCCCTTGAGATCGACACCGTCGAAATCATTCCAGTGGCGTTCGGGAGCATCGATGCCGTAGCCGACGAAGACCAAGGGAGCATTCTTGACATCCACTTGGGTCGAGCCGTCCATTGCCGCACGCACCGCAATCTGATCGCCTTGGGTCAGCGTTTCCGACTTGCCATTAACGTCGATTGAAAGTGTCGGCTTGCCTTCGATCTCGGCGCGCAGCAGTGGCACAGCCTGGGTCCAAAGTCGTTTGCCGTCCTTGAGGTCGCCACCGGGTTGCAAGCCGGCTTCCTTGAACTGGCCAATCACGTAGTCGAGGGTTTTCATCTCGGCTGGCGTGGCCGGGCCACGACCTTCAAACGCATCGGAGGAAAGGGTTTTGACCTCATCGGACAGGCGCTTGGCATCGAACTGGGGTGCCTCGGCTGCGTAAGCCATCAAGGGCAGGGATAGCGCTATGGCGCTCGCAAGCAGATTTCTCATCGGTTGGACTCCTCGTTAAGACATCCGGTCGATGGTAACAGGCGGTCGGATTGCGTCATGCATGACTTTCGACCTGTTGCATGGCCGGGCGATAAATACTACAGTCGTAGTACGACAACTGTAGAAGAGAGCTGCAATGGCCCGAACAGCCAATATTTCCCTTAGCGAATTGCAGATCGCGTTGATGCGCGTGCTTTGGGATCGCGGTGAAACGAGTACGGCCGAAGTAGCTGCCGTGCTTGCCGATGAGCGCGGCCTCGCCCACACGACAATCGCAACCTTGCTGACCCGACTCGAGAAGCGCGGCGTGGTCGTGCAACGCCGCGAGGGTCGCCAGTTGTTTTACCGCGCGGCAGTCGATGAGGCTGATGTGCGCCGCTCGATGGTGGCCGACCTCATTGGTTCGTTGTTCGCCGGCGATGCCAACGAGCTGCTCGCGCATCTGGTCGAGGAAGCAGAAATCGGGCCGGGCGATCTCGCGCGGATCCGCCAGCGCCTGCAGGCTGGAGTTGAAAATGAAAAGTGAACTTGTGGCAGCGTGGCTGTTGACGCTCGCGCTGCATGCTGCGGTGCTTTTGACGCTCGCCTGGTTCGTCGATGGCCGACTGCCGCGCGGTCAACTCGGATGGCGTGAATGGCTATGGCGTATCGCCTTGTTTGGCGCCTTGCTCACGGCCAGCGGGCAGATGCTCCTCGATACACCCAAGGCCGCGCGCATCGCGCCAACCCGGATTGTCGAGGCATCGTTGCCGACCGCGCATCCTTCCCGCGCAATCCCGCGTTCCGAGCCCGAGCTCAGTTCAACGACGTCGATGTCGACCCATTCGCGGCCAAGAAGTCTGACCTCGCATGTCAGCGCGGATTCGGAGGAATCGACGCTTGTCGCAACGACCGCGCCGATGACGTTGCCGACCTGGTATCAATACATTGTTGCGGCCTGGCTGGCAGGCGCTTTGCTGGCGCTTGCGCGGATCGCTCGTGCCTGGAAACAAATGCAACGCACACTGGCCAGTGCTGAAGATTACTTCGATGAAGCAATCGGACAAGAGGTCGCTCAACTCGCAGGGCAGGCGGGCGTAGCCGTTCCGTACTTGCTGGTCATGCATGAGCTGGCTAGTCCGGCCGCGCTGCATGGTCATCGCATCGTGCTGCCGCATTGGGTTTTCGAGCGCCTCGATCGAGCGCAATTGCGCGCCATGCTGGCGCATGAAATCGCTCACTTGGCGCGTCGCGATCCAGCGCGAAAATTGGCCATTGCTGCGGTGAGCGCCTTGCTCTGGTTTGTGCCGCTGACCGGACTTGCCCGCCGCCGCCTCGACACGATCGCCGAACAAGCCTGCGATGCCTGGGCGGTAAAGCAATGCGGTGATGGTCGTGGACTTGCGGAGTGTCTTTACGAATGTGCCGAACATCACCTGCGCGGACCTGAACTCGATTTCGCCGCGGCCATGAGTGGTCGCCATTCCCCGATTCTGCAACGAATCAATCAACTGATCGATGGAGCTCCCATGAACTTGCGCGTATCTCTGCCACGTTTGCTCGTCGCCACGGCATTGACCTTGTCTGCCGCCCTGGTCCTGCTACCGGGTATCGGCGTCCTTCAAGCATCAGCTGCGACCGAGCGTCCGCTGCCACCGGTCGCGCCAGTGCCGCCGGCTGCACCTGCTGTGCCGAAAGCTGCACCTGCTGCGCTGCCGTCGCCCCCTCCTGCGCCGGTTGCTGCACCCGCTGCCGCTGCAGCCCCGGCTGAAATGGCAAAACCCGCTGTTGCACCGATCCCGCCGATGCCGCCGATCGCTCCAACGCCGCCCGCACCTCCAGCGCCACCGTCGGAAGAAGCCGGCACAGGCCATCATCTGAGCATCTCCAGCGATTCCGATGATTCGAACAATCGGATCAGCATGAAAATGAGCGATGGCGGCCACAGTTACAACGCCGAGATTCGCGGCGCAGTCGAATTCACCAGCAACTATGACGGTATCGACAGCCTCGCTCGCGGCGCCACGGCGAGCTTCGGCGAGAAACGCGACGGAATCAGTCGACGAGTAGACTATTCCAATCCGAACGGCAAGCTGCAACGTCAGTATTTTGTCGACGACCATGAGCAGGCCTTCGACGCGACAGCCGGTCAATGGATCGCCACGGTTATCCCGAATCTGGTGCGTGAAACGGCGCTTGATGCCGACAAGCGCGTGCAACGGATTCTTGCCAGTGGCGGAGTGCCTGGCGTACTCGCCGAGATCGGCAAGGTCCAATCGGACTATGCACGCAGTGTCTATATCGGAGCGCTATCGAAACACCCCAAACTCAGTGCAGCTGAGGTCACTGGTGTGCTCGCACTGATCGATCCAATGCATTCGGACTACGAACGCCGCAATGCCTTGGCAGCCCTCGGCAGTGGCGCACCGTTCAATGCCACGCAGCAAACCCTGGTCATCGGACAGGCGAAAAAAATCGGATCCGACTATGAGCGCGCCGAACTTCTGCTCGGATTGCTAGCGGATCTGGCATCGGACAAGGCGGTTCACGAAGCCTGGTTGCAGGCAGCCAATGGGATTCAATCCGACTATGAGCACCGGCGCACGCTGAGCGCATTGATTGAAGCCGGCAGCAACGACGATGCGATCCTCTCCAGCGTGATCGATGCCGCGCAGACAATCGATTCGGGCTACGAGCGGCGTGAACTGCTGTCATCTGCAATTGGCGCGATCAACAATGCGGACCCAGTTGCCGCGGCCTATGCGAAATCGGTGGACGGAATTGCTGGAGACTACGAGCGACGCGAAGCACTTGTTTCACTGATCCAGGCAAAGGGTTTCGGCAAACAATCGGCATTCGCTGTGCTTGATTCGGTGGGCAAGATCAGTTCGGACAACGAATGCCGCGAGGTACTGACGGCGCTCGCGGCCGTGATGCCGGCCGATGCCGACCTGGTCGCGCGCTATCGCGTGGCTGCGCGCAAGCTCAGTGATTTCGAGCGCGGCGAAGCCGAGCGTGCCCTCGATCGCTTTTCGAGCTGATCTCCAAAGCAACATGCGCAAGGCGTCGGGTGTGCAATGGGCAGGCTCGCGTGGATTTGCAAGCCTTTGAAACCAGCGCTGTGCAGCGCGCGACCGTGATAGCCTCTGCCGACCATATTCGGGAGCGTGTGCCCATGTCTCGTTTCGTCCGCGTCGGGTTTCAGGCGCTCGTTCTTCTCGTCGCCTGTATGAGCAGTCAGGTTTACGCGCAGGCAACGCGCACCTGGGTGTCGGGTGTCGGCGATGATGCCAATCCGTGCAGCCGCACGGCGCCGTGCA
This sequence comes from Lysobacterales bacterium, assembly GCA_038234445.1. GTDB lineage: Bacteria > Pseudomonadota > Gammaproteobacteria > Xanthomonadales > Rhodanobacteraceae > Dokdonella. Next base: position 19,592 of record JBBQTY010000002.1, on the reverse strand, counting down.
AGACATTCGCCGGTGCGATTTCGAAGACCGCGGCAGGTGGCGTGATCGATGCGCTCGACCCGGCCGGTTTCGGTGCGGTGACTATCACCAAGTCCATCACGATTGAAGCCGATGGCGCCATTGCCAGCGTCCTCGTGTCTGGCACCAATGGCATCATCATCAACGCGGCCAATATTGACGTTGTTCTGCGCAACATCAAGTTCGTCGGACTCGGCACGGGCCTGAATGGCATACGCTTTCTGCAAGGCAGTTCACTGCTGGTCGATAAATCGAGCATTGAAGGGTTCACTCAATCGGGTATCAGCATCGAATCGAGTACGGCAATGACATTGACCGTGCGCGATTCGGTATTTCGAGGAAACGGAGTCGCGAATGTTCCGACCAATGGAGCTATCACTATCCAGCCCACAGCAAGCGGGTCGGTGAGAGGCGTCCTCGATCACGTCCAGCTTGTTCAGAGCGTCGGCTATGGCCTGCGTCTGGGATCCCAGAATGATCCCACCATTGGGCCGATTTCCGTCAGTGTTCGCGATAGTGTTGCCAGCGCAAATTCCAACAGTGGATTCTTTGCCACCGGTGGAAACTCGGTCGCGCAATTGATGCTCGACAATGTGCTCTCGGCCGAGAATGGCGTGGGTGTATTCGCCAGTGGCGCCAATGCGCTGATCCGAATGTCGGGGAGCACGGTGCACGGCAATACCCAGGGCATCCAGGCGACGGTTGGCGGTCAGGTAGTCTCGTTCGGCGACAATCGGATTCGCGGCAATATCGGTGATGGTGCGCCGACCTCGACTGTCTCGACCAAATAGCCTCGAGGTGCGATTCCCGGTAAGTGCTTGCTTGGGTGCCGGCTTGCCGCCAAGGGTATTTATGTACTCAGTCGTAGCCGTTGCCAAAGATGCCGTCGGCCTGCAACTGGGTCAGAGCTGCCGACCAATTAATGGAATTGGTAGTCGTCAAGCCAACGCTTTGAACGCTCGATGGGTCATCAAAATACTGTGCGTCGATCAGGCAAAACGAGCCGCCGGAGCATAGCGTCGGCAGCGCGACGGCCGGAGATTGCGGGGTGACCGTTCCAGGGTTGGCGCTGGTTGAAAACGCCGCGAGTACGAGCGACCGACTGCCAGAGCCTGGCGTATTTGCCGTGACGCTTGGGGCGTTTGATTGCCCACTGGCCGAGCCCAGTGTTTCCTGCACGATATTGCCAAAAGGGACGCCCGAGTAACCAAGGATGCTGACGCAACTGTCCACTGCCGAACCGGCACTCTCGTAGCTCAGCATCAGCACGTCGCCGGCACCCAGGCCACGCTGCAGGGCCGATCGAAAATGCACGAGCGAGCCCGTGGTGTTTTGCGCAATTCCGCCGAGTGCTTGATAGTTGTTGCCCTTCACATCGTCGATTTCGAGACCGCTGACGAAGGCCGATGAAGCGGCGACAGTCACGATCAGGGTGGATCCGGCGGCGATGCTGCTGTTGAGCGCAATCATTTGTTGATGATTTGCCGGCAGCGTCACGCAGTTACCGCCGAGGCGGCCGAGAAAGGTCTGAGCCAATGCGGGAGAGACGCCAAGACACAATCCCAGACCAATCAACGCCGTAGCAATTCGCTGCATGGACCTGGTCCTCGAGGATTATTCGTCGAAGTTTACCGCGCTTTTTCGGCCTTTTGACGCGGCGATTTCGCGTATCGCGGCGGCGCGCCTGTCCGCTTGCACGCGACTGCAAGCCTGCGATACAAAAATACGACGCTTCGTGCTACTTGTCCAACGAACCCAGAATGGCGCGAAATCGACCACGGTGGCTCGATGTCCTTCATCGCGGATGGCAGGAAAGCGCCAATGTTTTGTCGATCAGGCCGATACCGTGCACACCAGAATGCGGGCCGGGCAATCCGATGCAGATATTCCTTCACGCAGTTTCCATCAAGTCCTTTCCGAAACCAAAATCATCGCTGTTTGCAGGAAAAGCCCTGGAGGGTAATCGATGATGCTTTCACGAACTGTCCCGCCGCCTTACCATCAGGCGCTCACCCATGGGAATTGATGCCGATGAAATCGTTGATTGCAATCTTGTCGTTGGTTCTCGCTGCGCCGGTCGCCGCCGCGTCGCAGCCATTCGATGTCAAGGATCTGGTCATGATGGACCGGGTCAGTGATCCACAGCTGTCGCCAGACGGCCGCACAGCCGCCTTGCAGTTGCGCGAAACCGATTACGCAGCGAACAAGGGCAAGCTCAGCATCTGGACTGTGCCGATGGCTGGCGGCAAGCCGACGCGCGTCACCGATGCCGCACTCAATGCAAACACTCCGCGCTGGTCGGCGGATGGAAAGAGTCTTTACTTTCTGGCCACCAAGGATGATGTGAATCAGCTTTGGCGCGTGCCTGCCAGCGGAGGTGAGGCTGAAGCGGTGGGCACATTGGCGCTCGACATTGGCAGCTATAAATTGTCGCCGGATGGTCGATCGGTCGCCTTCTCGGTTGATCTGTTCTTTGATTGCGCGAAAGATGCCGCACCTATTGCCTGCACCAAGAAGCGCCTCGACAAACCGGCTGACGACAAAGCCACTGGTGTGCTCTACACGCAAGGATTCGTGCGTCATTGGGATCAATGGACGGATGGTCGTCGATCGCAGCTGCTGATCGCCAGTTTCGATACGGATGGAAAGCTCGGTGAGCCGAAGCTGCTAAGCGGAAGCATCGATGGCGATGTGCCGTCCAAGCCGTTTGGCGACGATGGCGAATATGCGTTCTCGCCGGATGGTTCGACCGTGTATTTCGACGTGCGCAACGTCAATACCGGCGAGCAATGGTCGACCAATTTCGACATCTACTCGGTGCCCGTGGATGGCTCCGCCGAACCGACCAATCACACCGCCGACAACATGGCCTGGGATGCCAATCCGCTGCCATCGCGTGATGGCAAGACCTTGTACTACCTCACGATGAAGCGCCCCGGTTTTGAAGGTGATCGCTTTGCCGTCATGGCGCTCGATCTGGCCAGCGGCGACAAGCGCGAAATCGACCCGAACTGGGATCGTTCGGCCGGGTCTCTGAAGGAATCCGCGGACGGCAAGACGCTGTTCGCGACCACCGACGACAATGGCCAGCATCCTCTGTTTGCGATTGATATCGCGACCGGCGCCGTCACCCAATTGGTCGGCAACGGCCAGGTCGCCGGATTCGATGTCGGTGCCAAATCGCTACTGGTTGCGCGCAACGATCTCAAGCATCCGACCGATCTCTACACGGCGGATTCGCGTGGCCGCAACCTCAAGCAGATCACCCGCTTCAATGCCGCGCGCCTGAAGGATCTGCGCATGGGCGATTTCGAATTCTTCACATTCAAGGGAGCCGAAGGGGCAAACGTGCAAGGCTATGTGGTCAAGCCGGTCGGCTTCAAGGCGAATCGCAAGTACCCAGTCGCCTTCATCATCCACGGCGGTCCGCAAGGTGCGATGACCAACGATTTTCACTACCGCTGGAATCCGCAGACCTATGCGGGGCAGGGCTTTGCCGTGGTCACGATCAACTTCCACGGCTCGACCGGCTATGGCCAGGCGTTTACCGATGCGATTTCGAAGGACTGGGGCGGCAAGCCGCTTGAGGATCTCAAGCTCGGCTGGTCCGCAGCGCTGAAAAAATACACCTTTCTCGATGGCGATCATGCCTGTGCACTTGGAGCTTCGTATGGCGGCTACATGACCAACTGGATCGCCGGCAACTGGAATGAGCCTTGGAAGTGTCTGGTCACGCATGATGGCGTCTTCGATACGCGCGCGATGGGCTATGAGACCGAAGAGCTGTGGTTCTCCGAGTGGGAGAACGGCGGCACGGTGTACGAAAATCCAGAGGCGTACGAGAAATTCAATCCGTTAAACCATGTCAAGGACTGGAAGGTGCCGATGTTGATCGTCCAGGGTGACAAGGATTTCCGCATCCCGACCTCGCAAGGGCTCGCCGCATTCAATGCCCTGCAGCGCCGTGGCATTCCGAGCGAATTGCTAGTCTTCAAGGATGAGAACCATTGGGTGCTCAAGCCGCACAACAGCGTGCAGTGGCACAACACGGTCAATGCATGGCTCAAGCGCTGGACGTCGAAAGACGCCAAATAAGCATCGCCATTGGAACTCGCGCTCGGGCAATCCGGGCGCGAACGGCGACATCGAAGTCCGCGCCGCTCTTTCTCTGTGGGAAGCGGCTTTAGCCGCGATGCTCTTGCTGGCATCGTGGCGAAAAGCATCGCGACCAGAGGAAGTCCCTTTTTCGGGGCGGCTAAAGCCGCCTCCCACAAAGCGGCATCGGGGCTAAATCCGCTACCCACAAAGTCGGCATCGCGGGAAAAAAATTCACACAAATTCTCGCGCCTTGCTAACCAAACCGTTTCGGTCATCATCCAAGAAGCGATGAATGCCGATGATGAGCACTGGATTGCGCGCGCCCGGGACGGGGACGCTGTGGCGTTTCGACGTCTGGTCGAGCCGCATGCGCGTCCGTTGTACGGTCTGTGCGCGCGAATCACCCGCGATGCAGCACTGGCCGAAGACGCCGTGCAGGAAGCATTGTTCAACGCCTGGCGCCATCTGTCGTCATTCGACGGCCGCGCCGTGTTCAAGACCTGGCTGCATCGCATTGCAGTCAACGCCGCGCTGGAGCAATTGCGACGACGTGGACATCGCGAAGTGACTGTTGACGCGACGGAGGGTGAAGACGGTTTCCTTGAAGCCGTCGCCGAGGATCTGCCAAGTCCGGATCGCTTTGCGCAAGGATCGGAAATCCAGCGACGGACCGAAAGCCAACTTGACCGCATGAGCTCGATCGAGCGCACGGCGTTTGTCATGCGACATCACGAGGGACATTCGCTGGAAGAAATTTCCGCGACGCTCTCGCTCAACACGAATGCCTGCAAGCAGGCCATTTTCCGCGCGGTGCGCAAATTGCGCGGCGCGCTTGAACCGCTGAGGTGATCGACATGCAAGCGATCAATGACAATGAATTGATACTTTTCCACTATCGAGATGGACTTGATGTGTCACGCCTCGCTGAAATCGAGGCGACCATGTCGACTTCGGCGGCGTTGCGCGAGCGTTACCAGGGCTTATGTGCCTTGCTCAGTGACGTCGATACGGCGCCGCTTGAGCCGACGGCAAATTTTGAGCAACGGCTCTGGGCCCGACTCGACCAACGCATGACCGAAGACATGGCGCCACCGGTTCGCAGGCATCCATCGTGGCTCGATCAAATTCGTGCATTCCTCGGTTCGGTCAGCCCGCTGCGTCTGGCATGGGCCGGAGGTCTGGCGGCGGTCCTGCTGATCGCGCTCGGCGCCGGCTTCCTTGCCGGAAGAAACAGCGCACCGACCCGGATTGCCGGCGCGCAAAGCAACCCATCAACGACGGCTTCGCGCATGCTCGACAGCTACGTGGCGGGTCACCTTCGCGCCACCGAAGGTTTGCTGCTGACTGCGGTGAATGATGACGGCGGAGATCTGCTCAAGGGCAATCAGGAGCTAGCCGAAAACCTGGTCGAATCGAATCGGCTCTATGCCGTTGCCGCTGCACGTTCTGGCAATTCCCGTTTGGCCGATTTCCTTCGCCAACTTGAACCGGTGTTGATCGAGATGGCTAACCAATCGGCCTCGGTCTCCGTCGAAAACAGGGAAGGCTTGCGTGACTTCCTGCGTGACACCGATTTGCTGTTCCAGGTGCGTGCCACCGAATCGCGAATCAGTGCCGAAAGCAAACGCAGCCTCTGAATCCTCTCGGAGAAAAAAAGCAATGATCAAGACTATGTCCACCCTCTTGCTCGGCCTCGGCTTGTTGGTGATGGCTCCGGCGCAAGCAAAGCCCGATGGCGACATGGCGCCCAACGACAAGCAGCTTGCCGAGCTTTACTGGCAGGGCCAAGATTCACTCAGAAAATCTGACTGGAGCACGGCGCGCGACCGTTTCCGTCGACTCGAAACTGAGCTGCTGAAGAAGGAACCTGGCAGTGTCGACGCAGCGGTCTATTGGCAGGCCTACGCTCTTCTGCAAGCCAAACGCAGCACTGAAGCGAAGGCGATGCTTGAAAAACTCAAGCGCGATTTTCCGGACAGTCGCTGGAGCAAGGAGGCCGAGATTCTCATGCGCCAGGTTCAGGCATCCTCGGGTTCGATACCAACGCCAATTGGCAACGACGATGAGCTCGCTGAAGTCGCGGTCACCGGACTGATGCAGGCATCCCCGGAACGCGCCATTCCGATCCTGCGCAAGGTATTGCAGGGGACGCATTCGATCGAGGTAAAGAAGCGCGCCTTGTTCGTTCTGAGTCAACTCGATGAAGATGAGGCGCTGGTCGTGCTCGGCGATATCGCGACAACTTCCAATGATTCCGAACTACGTGGCGAAGCCATCCGCATGCTCGGTATCAGCGGCGAGGACAAGGCGATCGAACGACTGCGTACGATCTATGCATCGAGCAAGAACACGGAAGAGAAGCGCGCCATCATTCAGGCATGGCTGATTGCTGATCGACCCGAGCTGGTCATGCAAGCAGCACGTGGCGGAACGGACGAGGAATTGCGTAAAGTTGCAATCCAGTCGCTCGGAGCCATGCATGCGACCTACCAACTACATGAGCTGTTCGCCAGCGAAAAACCCTTGGAAAACCGCAAGGCCATCCTGCAGTCGTTGGGCGTAGCGGGTGACTCGAAAACTCTGGCCGAAATTGCGGTATCCAGCGAGTCGGAAGAAATTCGCATCCAGGCGATCCAGTCGCTGGGCATCGCAGACGACGATCATTCCGGTGAAGTTCTGTCGCGCATCTATGGCGCGGCCAACTCGCCGGAAATCCGCGAAGCAGCTCTGCAAGGTTTGATGATCAGCGGCAACAGCGATGCCATGCTGAAGTTGTACAAGCAGGCAAAAAGCAAGGAAGAGAAGCAGGCGTTGCTGCGCATGCTGACTATCACCAACAGTGATGCCACGATCGATCTGATTCAGGCAGAGCTTGACAAGGGAGGCAAGCAGCCATGAATCGATTTCAAGGATTGTTTGCTATCGGACTGATCCTCGCCGCTGCTGGAGCCGGCGCAGAGGAATCGGCGCTGCGCATGCGCCTTGTGGCCGGGAATGGATGGACCGGCTATCACGTTGCCATGATCCCGGGCGCTGGCGCGCCGTGCTGCTATTCGGGCGGGCGCGGCGACATGAAGAAATCCAAGTGCGACCTCGACACGCGCAATGGAAAATTTGTTTCAGACGATTCCGGCCCGATCCGTTCCGGTGATCTCAGCATCTACTGGCACACCAGCAACGGCAAGCTCGATCAGGTCAAAGCGTTCTCCGCAGACTGTCCGGTCAGCAGCCGCGAGGCGATCCGTTGGATTGATCCGGTTGACCCGAAAGATAGTGTCGCGTCCATGCTGGCATGGATTGAAAGTGCAGGCACATACCGGGATTCGATGGAATTGGCCGCGCTTGCCCTGCAGGCAGATCCGAGCGCGAGCACAGCGCTGATCGCGCTGACAGCACCTGAAAAATTCATCGGGATGCGCAAGGACGCGATTTTCTGGCTCGGCCACGTTCGCGGAACGGAAGGCGCAGATGTTGTCGAGAAGATCGCAATCAACGATCCCACTATCGAGATCCGCGAACACGCGGTGTTCTCGCTGTCTCAGTCCCATGCAGTGGATGCCTATGAACGCATTCGCGCGATCTCGCGCAATGACGGTTCGACGGAAATCCGCGGCAAGGCCTTGTTCTGGATGGCCAAGATGCAGGATCCGCGTGCGGCTGCCGACATCGATGCGGCCTTGGTTTCCGATACTTCGGAAGATGTTCGCGAGCAGGCTATATTCGCCCTTTCGCAGCTTGACGACGGAAAAGCGACCGCGGCACTGATCGCAGTCATTCGTGGCAATCATCCTCGGTCGGTCAAGGAGAAAGCACTGTTCTGGCTCGGTCAGTCCGACAGCGATGAGGCCATCGCCTTTCTTGATGAGGTGCTGACGAAGTAGTTCTCGGGTCTGTGTCGCGAACGCCTTTCACCATTTCTATGCATGTCGTTCAGCTGCAGCGGTGAAGCGCAAAGCGCTGTGTCGCCTGTTTCTCTCGCCTGCTTTGAAATTCGTATTACTTTGTTTATTAGTCTATCCCGATCGTACTTTGGAATCAGGCAGACTTCACGCAAGCTTATTCGGCAGAACTCTTTAATCGTTTTCTGAAAGCGGCTCGTGCCTGGACGTTCTAGCCTGAACGCGTCGCTGGGCATGGCATCGAGGAACGGGCACCGCTTCCAATCTGCTTTTTTGCCGTCAACAACACGCCCGATGGAGGCGACTGCAAGAGTCCTTCCGGTCCGGGCGATGCACCGTTCGAACCTGGCAGCAGTATTGCGCTTGACTCGAGTGTCACGCTGAACTCGGATGTTATCGGCAAGACAGCCTAGGGCGAGGCTGGCCCTAGGGCACAACTTTCGTTGAATTCCGACTCCGAACAGCTGAATGGCCGGTCACTCGTCTAGTGCTGATCGACCAAGCCCGCAAGCTGGTCAGTCTGATCTTCACGGGTCAAGGTATCGATCAGCTCATCGAGTTCGCCTTGCATGATTTCCGGCAGTCGATAGAGGGTCAGATTGATACGGTGGTCGGTAACCCGGCCTTGCGGGAAGTTGTAGGTGCGAATGCGCTGGCTGCGGTCGCCGGAGCCGACTTGCAGACGACGTGATTCGGCTTGTTCCGCGTTCTGCTTGCTGCGTTGTTCATCAAGCAACTTTGCTTTGAGAAGCGAAAGGGCGCGAGCACGGTTCTTGTGCTGCGAGCGTTCGTCCTGGCATTCGACAACCATGCCAGTCGGCAGATGGGTGATGCGGATTGCCGAGTCGGTTTTGTTGACGTGCTGGCCGCCGGCACCCGAGGCGCGGAAGGTGTCGGTCTTCAGATCGGCTGGATTGAGCTCGACCTCATCGATCTCAGTGAGCTCGGGCAGGATCGCTACGGTCGCGGCCGAGGTGTGGATGCGTCCCTGTGATTCGGTTTCCGGTACGCGCTGCACGCGATGCGTACCTGACTCGAATTTGAGCTTCGAATATGCGCCCTTGCCTTCGATTCGCGCGATGACTTCCTTGTAGCCTCCATGTTCGCCTTGGCTCTGCGAAAGGATTTCGATCTGCCATTTGCACTGTTCGGCATAACGCAGATACATGCGCAACAGGTCGCCAGCAAAGATCGCCGCTTCGTCGCCGCCGGTACCGGCGCGAACTTCGAGAAACAGATTGCCGTCGTCGCGTGGATCGCTTGGCAGTAGAAGCAGGTTGAGTTGAGCATCAAGCTCGCTTTCGCGCGCTTCAAGCGCGGCGATCTCCTCGCCCGCGAGCTCGGCCATTTCGGGATCCGCGAGCATCGTCTTCGCTGCGGCCAACGCGCGTACATTGGCGTCGAATTCGGCCAAAGAATCGGTCAACGGGCCGAGGTGCGCATGTTCGCGCGATACGTCGCGCAGGCGTTTCGAATCGCGCAGCACGTCGGCGCTCGCCATCAGGTGTTCGAGTTCCTGGTGGCGTTCGGCGAGTTGTTCGAGTTTGCGGCGGATAGACGGCGTCATGGGTGTCTTGCTCGGAACTCAAGCTTGCGGCAGCGGCGCGCATGATACGTGAAGTTGCCTGCGCGGCCGCTTGCCAGGCAGGCCGCTCCGACCTACTCCGAGAATTTGGAATGGACGCCTGACGTTGCGTCGGGTTCTGCATCGAATAGCTTTTCCGCGGCCAGCAATAGCTCGGTATCGCCGCGCAGGGCCGCAGCGCGCAGGTTTGCGCTGGGCGCATGCAACAGTTTGTTGGTCAGGGTATGGGCGAGAAAATCGAGCGCCTCTTCGGGACTTCGCCCGCGCAGAAGCATGCCGCGTGCCTTGGCCAGAACTTCGTCGCGACTTGTTTCGGCCAGGTTGCGGACAAGGGCGATCGGATTGCTCAGTTCCAGTGATCGCCACCACGCCATGAAATGCTCGACCGATAGTTCGATCATGGCTTCGGCTTCGACTGCGGCCTGCTGACGCGAACGCAGGTTTTCATCGATGACTTCGCGAAGGTCGTCGATCGTGTAGAGAAAAACGTCCGAGAGTTTGGCGACGTCAGGTTCGATGTCGCGAGGCACGGCGATATCAACAAGAAACATCGGCCGTCGCCGCCTTGCGGAAATGGCACGAGAGACCATCGCCTTGCTCAAGACGGGCTCGCGCGAGGCCGTCGAGGAGATCACGATATCGGCATCGGCCAGATGCTTTTCCAGATCGCTCAAGGCGATTGCGTAGCCACCGAATCGGCTCGCGAGCACCTGGGCATTATCGAGCGTGCGATTGGCCACGATCAGCCGGCGTACTTTCGCTTCGGTCAGGTGTCTGGCTGCAAGCTCGATCGTTTCGCCGGCACCAATAAGAAGCACACATGCATCGGCAAGATTGGTGAAAACCCGTTCAGCCAAGCGCACGGCGGTAAACGCAACGGAAACCGTATTCGCGCCGATGCGTGTGTCCGAGCGCACACGCTTTGCAACAGAAAAAGTGTTTTGAAACAATCGCTCAAGGGGTGCATCAAGGGTACGTGCGTCGCGTGCCAGCGAATAGGCATCCTTCACCTGGCCGAGAATTTGCGGCTCGCCGAGCACCATGGATTCAAGTCCCGTAGCGACGCGGAACAGGTGGCGAACGGCATCCGCATCGTGATGGCGATAGAGAAATTCCTCGATATTCGCTCCGTGCAGATGCTGGTGTTGGTGCAGCCAGTCGGACGGTGAGGATTCAGCACCCGCATCGACATTGCAATAAAGCTCGGTTCGATTGCAGGTCGAAAGGATAACGGCCTCGCGCACGCCCGGTTGGGCAAGCAGTTCGCTCAGAGCACCGCCGGTGGCGTCCGCACTGAAGGCTGTTCGCTCTCGCAGCGCGACTGGTGCGCTGCGATGATTGAGTCCGAGAGCAATCAGCGCCATTCGAGGGAAAGTTCGGCTCGGAGCCGTCCAATGCTGGGGATCACAGGCAGGTGGCTGCTCGACTGCGTAGAATTGCGCGGAATCCGCGGATTTCCCGTGGTGAACGAAAGGCAGTGTGGATCGGTCTGACTCATTTGGGTTTCCGACCGTTTCTGCGAGATCCGATCAATGCTCCATGGTGTCTGGATTGTGCGGGCGACACCTGCCAAGTTCAAGCAATTACAGGATTTTCGAGGATTTGATCGCGTGCGAATTGTAGGCTCTAAAACCGATTTTCTTATGATCCCCTGCGGCCAATCACTGCTTGTGACGGTGTCTCTCGCAGTGGCCGTGATCACGACGGCCTGCTCGGCACCTGTGCGCAAGGAGGCAGTCAAGGCGGCGAAGGTGCAAAGCGTTCATGCGGTGGCTGAAGACAAGGATCTGCTGTTCAAGCTGATCGCCGCTGAATATGCCATTCAACGCAATGATCTCGGAACGGCTGCCCAGCGCTACACCGAAGCTTCGGCTCTTTCATCCGATGCCGCGATCGCCGAACAGGCGACTCGGCTGGCTATCGCCAGCAAGCAATGGCCATTGGCGCGAAGCGCCCTGCAGCGTTGGCAATTGCTCGATGTCAAATCCGCCGGCGTCCAGCAGTCAATCGCCTGGATTGCATTGTCTGAGGGTGACGTCGATGCCGCCTATATCGCCCTAGTTGAACTCGCCGGGCGTTCGGGCGACGGTCGTTGGCGGCCAATAGCTCAAGTATTGATCGGTTCCAGTGAAAAGCCGAAGGCTGCCGATTTGCTGGCAAGATTGGCGACGCCGGAGCGCCTGGGAGATCGTGATCAGGACTGGATCGCGATGAGCCAACTGGCCTTCAAGCTTGATGACAAGGCTCTGGCCGACCGGCTCTCGCAGGAATCCGTCAAGCGCTTCAAATCGGGTGATGCGTTTGCGTGGAGTGCGCAGCTCGCGCTTGATCATGGTGACAAGAACGGCGCAAAAGAGCGCTTCGCCGAGGCGCTCAAGCATGATCCAAAGAGTTTGCGCTTGCGCACCGGTTATGCGGCGCTGCTTAGCGATAGCGGCGACAACGCGGCTGCTGCTCGCGCCTTGGCGACGGGCAAGCAGACGGACGTGGTTTACGGCGCAAGGGCTGCATATGCGGTGCGCAGCGAGGACAAGTCCTTGCTGGTTGCGCTCTACCGCGAAATCGAGGCTGACAAGACCGAGCGCAGTGGCAAGCGCATCTACTTGCTGGGCCAACTCGCCGAACTGATCGGCAAGGATGCGCGGGCCATCGACTGGTATCAGCAACTCCCGGAAGACGATGAGCACTGGTTCGGTGCCGGAATGCGCGTCGTCGTTCTGAGTGACAAGGCGGGCAATCACGCGATGTCATCGAGCAAACTCGAAATTTTGCGCTTCGCCGCAGGACCTGATTCCAACGAACTTGTTGATCTGACCTTGCTTGAAGCGGAGCTATTGATCGGTCGATCAAAGAAGTCAGAGGCACTAACGGTCTACTCGCGCGGGCTTGATGTGGCGCCTGCTGAATCACGCTTGCTCTATGCGCGCGCGATGTTGCGTATGGATATGAACGATCTTGTTGCTGGTGAAAGCGATCTGCGCAAAGTGCTCGACGCCGATCCAGATAGTGCTGATGCGCTGAACGCGCTGGGCTACACCCTTGTTGATCGGACCGACCGTCTCAGCGAAGCAACAGCGCTGATCGAAAAGGCCATCAAGATCAAGCCCGATGAGCCCGCCATCATCGACAGCTACGGCTGGGCACAATATCGACTCGGCAACCTCGAAAAAGCGGCAAAACTTTTGCGCCAGGCCTATGCGAAGCAGCCCGATAGCGAAGTCGCCGCGCATCTTGGCGAAGTGCTCTGGGTCAGCGGCGATCGCGTCGAGGCGCGTCGGATCTGGGAGCAGGGCCGCAAGAAAGATGCCGAGAACAAGGTTCTCATTGAAACCATGAAGCGCCTTGCGTCGTGATTGCACTGAGGCTGCGCGTGGAAATGGTCCGTACGATCCTGTTTGCACTGTTCTGCGCGTTTCTTGCTTCGTGCGCTGCCCCACGCTTGCGCCACGTTGCGGGCAGCATGAGTGCGCTGGAGCAACGCGAACGCTCGATTTCAGCAGGCATGGAATGGTCCCTGCATGGCCGCATAGTGATTTCCGGCCCGCAGGATTCGGGCAGTGGCACGCTGGATTGGCGTCAACAAGGCCCCACGTTCCGCTTCGACCTCAGTGCGCCAGTGACCGGCAAGACCTGGACCCTGAGTGGCGATGCTGACTACGCCGAGCTGACCGGCTTGCGCGCGCAAACAGTGCGTGGCGCTAACGCGTCTGATCTGCTTGCGCGCGAGTTGGGCTGGAAAGTTCCGGTTAGTGAACTTGCCTATTGGGTCCGCGGAATTCGCGCGCCCGGTCCGGCGGACGTTGTTTTCCGCGAGGACGGCTTGCCGGCGGAATTTCACCAAAACGGCTGGACGATCGAATTTCGCGACTACCTGTCCGAACAAGATCCTCCGCTGCCGCGCAAGATTTTCGCCAGCAACGGTGACTACAAGGTGCGTCTCATCATCCAGAGCTGGGCGTCGCGATGAGCGAGGCTTTGGCGCAAGTCGGCTGGAGTGAATGGCCGGCACCGGCAAAACTGAATCTGTTTCTGCATATCACCGGGCGCCGGGCGGATGGCTATCACTGTCTGCAAACCGTTTTCCAACTGCTGGATTGGGGCGACACGATCCACTGTAGAGCTCGCGGTGACGGTGAAATCCGCCGGGTCGAAATCCATTCGGGCGTGCCCGAGTTGGAAGATCTGGTCGTGCGTGCCGCGCGATTGCTGAAATCGGCAACTGGGTCCTCGTTGGGTGCCGAGATCAAGGTTGAGAAACGCATTCCGGTTGGCGGCGGCATGGGTGGCGGCAGCTCGGATGCGGCAACGACGCTGGTCGCACTAAACCATCTTTGGCGTTGCGGGTTGGCGATCGACGAGCTGGCCAATCTCGGTTTGCAGCTTGGCGCAGACGTTCCTCTGTTCATTTATGGTCGCAGCGCATTTGCCGAAGGTATCGGCGAGCTTATCGTGCCGATTGAGCTTGCCGAGCAAACCTATGTCATCTGCGATCCTGGCGTCAGCATATCGACGGCTGATTTATTTCAGGCGCACGAATTGACACGCGATAGCGCACCCTTGACAATTGAGGGCTTCATTTCCGGCACAAAGACGCAAAACGCGTTCGAACCGGTGGCAAGAGCGCGCTACCCGGCCATTGGCGAGGCGCTGGACTGGCTCTCAACATCAGGCGATGCGCGTTTGACCGGAACCGGCGGTGTGGTTTTCGTCGCCACCGGTGCAAAAGAAGCGTCTGCGATTGCGGCGAATTGTCCCGATGGGATGCGCGCCTGGGTGGCGCGCGGGATCAATGTTTCACCTTTGCTGGCGCTCTGCGGCGACAGCATCGATCAAACTGCATGACCCAGAAACTTTTTGGGATTGCACCAGGACGGCGGGATCAGGAGTTTTGTTGGTGGGGCGTCGCCAAGCGGTAAGGCACCAGGTTTTGATCCTGGCATGCGCAGGTTCGAATCCTGCCGCCCCAGCCACTCCCGGGTTTCCGGGCGAGGCATTCGGTCCACGCTGCCAGTCAGGCAGCCACAGTCAGCATCACGGAGTGGCTCGGTGAATACGGCTTCGAATTCGACAAGCATCCTGGTATTCAGCGGCAATGCGAATCGCCCTCTTACCCAGGCGATCTGCAGCGAACTGAACGTGCCTTTGGGCAAAGCCCAGGTGGGGCGATTCAGTGATGGCGAAGTGCAGGTCGAGATCGAGGAAAACGTGCGCCGCCAGGAAGTTTTTGTCGTGCAGCCGACCTGTGCGCCGACGGCAGACAATTTCATGGAGCTTCTGGTCCTGATCGACGCACTCAAGCGCGCATCGGCGGCGAGCGTTACTGCGGTGCTACCGTACTTCGGTTACGCACGTCAGGATCGTCGTCCGCGCTCTGCGCGTGTGGCGATCACCTCCAAGGTCGCGGCCAAGATGATTGAAGCGGTTGGTACTGATCGGGTTCTTACCGTCGATCTGCATGCCGACCAGATCCAGGGTTTTTTTGATATTCCGCTCGACAACGTGTACGCCTCGCCGGTGCTGCTTGCCGACATCTGGCGCTACTACGCGAAGGAAGATCTGATTGTCGTCAGTCCCGACGTCGGCGGCGTGGTTCGCGCCCGTGCGATCGCAAAGCGCCTCGATGATGCCGATCTGGCGATCATCGACAAGCGTCGTCCGCGACCGAACGAGGCGACCGTGATGAACATCATCGGCGAGGTCAAGGACAAGGTCTGCGTGCTGGTCGATGACATCGTCGATACCGCGGGAACCTTGTGCGCCGCTGCCGCTGCACTGAAGCGTCAGGGCGCGCGCAAGGTTGTCGCGTACTGCACGCATGCTGTTCTTTCAGGACCAGCGATCAAGAACCTCGAAAACTCACAGCTCGATGAATTGGTTGTCACTGATTCAATTCCATTGTCCGAAGCAGCGCGAGCCTGCAAGAACATCCGTCAGCTCTCGGTCGCCGAGTTGCTGGCCGAAACGATCCGTCGCATCGCCTACGGCGAGTCGGTGAGTTCGTTGTATGTGGACTGATTAGGAGCGGGGATTCGGGATTGGGGATTCGAGATTCGCAACAGCGCAGAGCCGCTCCTTCGAATCCCGAATCTCGAATCCCGAGTCTCAGTTCCAACAACTCTCCTGGTCGCGGGGGAGTTTTTCAATCGCCGCGAGGCGAATCAACGCTAGAAAAGGCAACAAAAATGGCAAAGACACATGAACTATCGGTAGAGCTGCGCAAGGACGAGGGGAAGGGTGCGAGCCGCCGCCTGCGTCGTGCGGGCAGCGTGCCGGCTATCGTTTACGGTGGCGGAGAACTCGGTCCGGTCAGCATCCAGTTGGCGCACAAGGATGTTTACATGGCGTCGCAGAATGAGTGGTTCTATTCGGCGATTCTCGACCTCAGCCTCGCTGGCGACGTGCAGAAGGTGCTGTTGCGTGACATGCAGCGCCATCCGTTCAAACAGCAGATCCTGCATCTGGATTTCCTGCGCATCAACGAAAACGAAGCGATTCGCGTCCGCGTGCCGCTGCACTTTATGCATCAGGAAACCTCGCCAGCCGGCAAGACGGCAGGCGTGATCATCATGCACGAAGTCACCGAGGTGGAAGTCTCCTGTCTGCCGAAGGATCTGCCCGAGTTCATCGAGGTCGATCTGTCGGATCTGAAGGTTGACGACATCGTCCATCTTTCGTCGCTGAAGCTGCCGAAGGGTACCGAGATTGCCGAACTGAAGCTTGGCAAGGAACACGACATCACCGTGGTCAGCGCCAAGCTGGGTCGTGCGGAAGTCGAGCCGACTGAAGGTGCCGAAGGTGATGCAGCGGCGGACGTCAAGGGCGACGGCGACAAGTAAGTCGATCAACCAAATCTGGGAGCAAGCGGATCGCGATGAGCTGTTTGCGAATGATCGTCGGCCTCGGCAATCCCGGGGCCGAGCATCTCAGAACCCGGCACAACGCCGGGTTCTGGTTTGTCGACGCGTTGGCTCAGCGCCAGCACGTGCGCTTCGGCATCGAGACGAAGCTGCATGCTGAAACGACCAAATGCGTGGTCGATGGCAGTCCGCTTTGGCTGCAGAAGCCGATCACGTTCATGAACAGGAGTGGGATCGCCGTTACCTCGGCCTTGCGTTACTACAAGATCGAGCCTGAAGAGATGTTGGTCGTACATGACGATCTTGATCTTCCACCCGGTGCTGCACGACTCAAGTTCGATGGTGGGCATGGTGGCCAGAATGGCCTGCGCGATATCGTCGCCCATCTCGGCCACGGCAAGTTTCACCGTCTGCGCATCGGCATTGGGCATCCGGGGCACAAGGATCGCGTGACTTCCTGGGTACTGGGTCGAGCCGGCACCAACGATGAGCAAGCCATACTCGGCGGCATCGGCGCTGCGCTCGATGTGTTGCCCCTCGCTGTCCGCGGGGATTTCAATGAAGCGATGAAGAGGCTCCATACGGAGCGGGATTAGAGATTGGGGATTCGGGATTCGAAAATGCGCAAGGCTTGAGGCAGAGTTGTTCGTCTGCCGCCATGTCGCACTCTCAAATCCCGAATCCCGAATCCCGAATCTCGGACAAGAAACATGGGTATCAAATGCGGCATCGTCGGTCTGCCCAACGTTGGCAAGTCGACCCTTTTCAACGCGCTGACCAAGGCTGGCATTCCTGCGGCCAATTTTCCGTTCTGCACGATCGATCCGAACGTCGGCGTCGTGCCGGTGCCAGATCCGCGTCTAGTCGTGTTGGCTGACATCGTCAAACCGCAGAAGACCATTCCGACCTCGATGGAGTTTGTCGACATCGCGGGTCTCGTCGCGGGCGCATCGAAAGGTGAGGGCCTCGGCAACAAGTTTCTCGCGCACATCCGTGAGGTAGACGCGATCGCGCACGTCGTGCGTTGTTTCGAGCATCCGGACATCGTGCACGTCGCCAACAAGATCGATCCGATTTCCGACATCGAAACGATTGATACCGAGTTGGCCCTGGCGGATCTTGAATCGGTCGACAAGGCGCTGAACAAGGTTGAACGGGCGGCCAAGGCGAATGACAAGGACGCGCTGGCCAAGCGACCGGCTCTGCAGAAGCTCTCCGCCGCACTGAATGAGGGCAAGCCGGCGCGCGCCGCCGGGCTCGACGAGGACGAGTTGGTCTTGGTGCGAGAGTTGTTCCTGCTTACACTCAAACCATTGATGTATATCGCGAATGTTTTGGAAGATGGGTTCGCGGACAATCCTCTGCTCGACAAGGTGCGTGAGCGCGCGGCCCTAGAAGGGGCCGAAGTGGTTCCGGTCTGTGCCGCGATCGAAGAAGAGCTTTCACAGCTCGAAGACGAGGATCGCCAGGCCTTTCTCACCGACATGGGTTTCGACGAGCCAGGATTGAACCGCGTCATCCGCGCCGGCTACAAGTTGCTCGGCTTGCAAACGTACTTCACCGCGGGTGTCAAGGAAGTTCGCGCGTGGCAGGTTCGCGTCGGCGCCACCGCGCCTCAGGCCGCGGCCGTTATCCACACGGATTTTGAGCGCGGCTTTATTCGCGCCGAAACCATCGCCTACGATGACTTCATCAAGTATCGTGGTGAATCCGGTTGCAAGGAAGCAGGCCGATTGCGTCTCGAAGGCAAGGAATACATCGTCAAGGAGGGCGATATCCTGCATTTCCGTTTCAACGTCTAATCGAGCGAGGAGAGCGCCATGTCAGGCCATCAACGCGAACTTGATCTCCAGTTCCTTGCCGAACCGACTGACGTCAATTTCGGCGGCAAGATGCACGGCGGCGCCGTGCTGCGCTGGATCGATCAGGCCGGATATGCCTGCGCCGTCGCTTGGAGCGGCAAATATTGCGTGACTGCGGCGGTCGGTGGCATCGAGTTTGTCGCACCGATCCTGATCGGCGATCTTGTTCAGGTTCGTTGCAAGCTGGTGCACACCGGCACCTCCAGTATGAATTTGACCGTTGACGTCATCGCGCGCGACCTCAAGCAGACCCAAGAGCGCCTGGCGACCCATTGCGTGATGACCTTTGTCGCCCTCGATGCGCCCGACGGTCGGCCAACGCCGGTGCCAAAATGGGAGCCGGCCACGAAAGAGGATCTTGCCCTGGCGCAATATGCCCTCAAGGTGATGGAAGTCGGCAGACGAATTGACGAAGAAGCCTCGGCGCTGCGCAAGGTTTGAGTCCGATTCCGCGTTATCCATTCAAGTACGAGGGTTCGCGACCCGGAATCCGCAAAGTTGGTCGCAATTGTCAATTGGCATGCTGATTGCTGTTGACACCCAGACCACACTCCGCGAAAATGCGCGGCTCCGTGTCTATAGGGGCACGAAAGACCGCCAGCGGAGACAAACTGTCACCCCGCTGGCTTGCGCATGCGGTAGTTGGAGCAAGTTTGCCGGGAGTAGCCGCGACACCAAGGTGGCGCGAAATCTGACGCATCCCATGTTCAAAACAACATGGTTAGAGGTTGCTGCAACGTAATAGAAAAAATTTTCGGAGGGATACCCAAGCGGCCAACGGAGGCAGACGGTAAATCTGCTGGATTACTCCTTCGATCGTTCGACTAAGTTCGCAGGAGCGAACTTGAACGCGACGCGAAAGCGGCGCGACCCCGGAGGGGTGGAGGGCAGGAGCCCGCCGTAATCCACCTCCCGGACTATAAGATTTAGAGGTCGCTGCAACGAATTAGAAAAGATTCTGGAGGGATACCCAAGCGGCCAACGGGGGCAGACTGTAAATCTGCTGGCTTACGCCTTCGGTGGTTCGAATCCACCTCCCTCCACCAGATTCAAGGGATTCGAAATTCGAGATTCGGGATTTGTAAAAGCGGTAACACAGGCCACTTTGAATCCCCAATATCGAATGCCGAATCCCGGCTCCAAGCGGGAGTAGTTCAATGGTAGAACATCAGTTTTCCAAACTGATTACGAGGGTTCGATTCCCTTCTCCCGCTCCAAAAGTTCCGCTCACGTAGCTCAGTCGGTAGAGCACTTCCTTGGTAAGGAAGAGGTC
>JBBQTY010000001.1:0-56588 GCA_038234445.1 Lysobacterales bacterium | reverse complement strand
GGCGAGCAGCCTGCTATGGGTTGTTCCAATGCCGCTGTCGGCTCTATCGGTGGCTTCCGACATCCTGACCATGCCCGGCAAGTTTGGCGCTGAGCAAACCCACGCGATCGCATTCGATCCCAACACGGGTCGAGCTTATGTTGCGCATACCAACGGCGTGACGGTGATCAATCCACCGTATGACGCGGCCAATATCGCGTTCACGATTCCGCTGCCGGTCGTCGCCGATGCCAGCAGCAGCGCCTCGCGCTCGGTCGCGTTGTCACCGGACGCCGCGACCTTGTTGCTGACCAGCGGCGGGGCAACGCCTGGCCAGAATCTGGTGACGATCATGCATGCGCCGTTTTCGGCCTCCAGCACGTCGGAACAACTGATCGTTGCGCATGCATCAGAATTGCATGCGATCGCGTTCACGCCCGATGGCAGCCAGGCACTCGCAGTGGATGCGATCGCGTCGGGCGGCCAGGGTCAGGTTTTCGCGATTTCCGCACCTTACAACGCAAGCTCCCACGTCGAATGGCTGCATCTTCCGGCTGGCGGTCAGAATCTTGGTGGGTTCGGAGACATCGAGATCAGTCCGGACGGCCGCATCGCGGCGCTGGGAGGTGGCTGCTTCGTCGATGGTTGCCCGCTGGTCACGCTGCACGCGCCATTCACCGAGACAGGCTTCGGCATCGAAACGATGAACGTGCCGCCGGTACCATATCCTTACTTTTCGGTCGGCCGTGGCAACGGCACCGTGCATTTCTGGCCGACGCCCGTCGTGCCGCGGCCGCAGATCAGACTCGACCATATCGCGGTGAGCGAGGGCAACAGTGGAACCCGGCCAGCGCGGTTCACGGTCAGCTTGTCCAACCCGTCCACCCAGACAATCACGGTCAACTACGCGACTGCCTCATCGCAGGCCGTTCCGCCTAGTGACTACATCCAGACTGCGGGTACGTTGAGCTTTGCACCGGGAGAGACTCGAAAAACCGTGGAAGTGCCGGTGGTCGGCGACACCGTGACCGAGAGTGACGAATACTTCAGCCTGAATCTTTCCAACCCAGTCAACGCGAGTCTGCTCTCCATGCCGTCCGCAGGCGATGGCTATTGCCTGATCGTCAACGACGACGGTGGCACGCCGTACATCGCCACAGATCCGCCGCTTCCCGATGCCTATGTCGGCGTTCCCTATACGCACACCTTTAACGCACAAAATACCGCCGGCGCACTTTCGTGGGCGGTTGCCTCGCCGAATCTGAATCTTGTCGGTGGCCTCTCCTTGGCGGGTGCCAGCGGCGTACTCAGCGGCGTACCGGTGCAGGCGGGTTCCTACTACTTTTCGGTGTACCTGAGCGGGCTCAACGTTTCCCGCGAATACCACTTGAACGTGCGGGTCGACCGCCTCTTCGCCGATGGATTCGAAGCGGTGCCCTGAGTCCGTCCAAACGCAATGAGCCGAATTTGTGCCGATTTCCGTCTTTACGAGGATGCGGGCACTGCGTTTGACAAGTGCCGTGCGCACTACCCGCACTCAACGAGGAAATTCCATCATGCGCAAGCGTCGCAATTGCATCATGCCAATACTGGCGTGGCTCGTCGCAATGGTTCCACTCGGGGCTCACGCGGCGTTTTTCTGCGTCAACAGTGCGGCCAGCATGCAGGCCGCACTGAATATTGCAGCGAGCAACGGCCAGAGCGACGAGATCGATATCCAAGCCGGCAACTACACGGTCGTTCCGGGTGGCTTCTTCTACGTTTCGAATGAAGCCAACAGCATCACGATGTTTGGAGGCTTCGATGCGACCTGTGAGCAACGGACCGCCGCGCGCACGACGTTTGACGGGAGCGGCCTATACCAGATCATGCGCATCATCATCAGCTCCAACTCGACGGCGGCCAGCGTCAATATCCAGCACATCACGTTCATCGACGGCAAATCCACCACCGACAGCGGCGGTGGCCTGCGCGTATCAACGCCGAATGGCAATGTTGTCCTTGAAGCCAATCGCTTCCTGCTCAATCACGCGAACAACAGCGCAGGCGCGATGTACGTCGAAACCAGCGGAGTGGTAAGCGTGCGCAACAGTCTGCTCTTCGCCAACGAAGCGTTCGACGTTGGCGCGGCCATGCTCGTCACGAGCAACAGCGCGGCCTATTTCACTGGCAATACCGTCGTCAGCAACACCGCAACTTCGACCTTGCCGGTGACCCACATCGGCGGAGTCCTCGTCACTGGCGATGCTGGTGCACATTTCTGGCTCAGCAACAATATCCTCTGGAGCAACAACGCCAACGGGACGGTTGACCTGTCCTCGGGCAGCGCATTCACCGCGGTCAACAACGATATCGGGTCCAGCGCCGGCATTCCCCCCGACGCTTCGAGTCACAACAATCAGAGCGTCGATCCCGCCTTCGCGCCGTGTTCGGGCTTCCTGTGTCTCAACTTTAATTTGCTACGTGCCTCGCCGCTGGTCGATGCGGGCTATGACACGCCGCTTGGCGGGATCGGTCCATTCGATCTTGAGGACAAGCCGCGCATGATTGGCCCGCATGCAGATATCGGTGCTTATGAGGAAGACGCTCTTTTTGCCAATGGTTTCGACTGATGCACAGTTGCAGCGGGAACTCACCATGACACAATTACATTGTTATAAGTCTTTCGGCGCCGTCTTCACCGCGGGTTTGATTTTGGCTGGCGTAACGACTGCAAGAGCAGCCACAATTTGTGTGCATGAGGTGGACGAGCTCGGAAACGCGATCCTGAGTGCCGAGGCCAACGGCGAGGACAACGAGATTCAGCTCGCGACAGGCAACTATCTCCTCGGCAGTCAGATCAACTACGCGTCGACCGGGGTTTCATTTTCGCTGACCGGAGGTTGGAACGCTGCTTGTACGCAGCGCGCGGTCAACGCTTTGAACACGGTGATCGATGGCAACAATACCCACTTTGTATTCTTCACCGCCAATAGCAGTTCGCTGAGCCTGGATGGGATACGTTTCGACCATGTTCCCATTCAGCAGGTGACGTCGGACGCAACCAGCATCCGCCACAGCATGTTTACTGGATCCAATGGCGCCGATGTCATGCAGGTCGATTCGTCGAGTGGCACCGTCGTCTTGGAAAGTGATGTGTTTGATCGCAGGAACCTTGCAATCAAGAGTTTTGATGGCACCGATGCATCGCCGATCACATGGACGGTCAGCAACAGCACGTTTCTCAATGCGGCGATCGGCAGCAGTGACCAGTTTGTGCGCAATGGCTACGGGCTGTATTTCAACGAGCCCGGCACAGGCAACAACCTGCATATCTTTCTTGCCAACAATGCGTTCTGGGGCAATGCCGGTGGCGGCATCCGCGTCAACAGCTCGCCCGAACTGCTGGCTACGCACAATCATTGGCAGAGCCTGACCAATGCCAACAATGTCGCCTTGGTCAATGGTTCGGGTGCGAACAGCGGAGCAAATCCACAGCTCGATGCGAACTACCAGCCGATCATTCCGGGTTCGCCGGTGATCAACAGTGGCACGGTCAATTTTCCGGGCGGCATCGGTGCGACCGATCTTGGCGGTGGTCCGCGTCTGGTCGGGTCCGCGCCGGATCGCGGAGCCTATGAAAGCGTCGCAGACGATTCCGCCACGCTCACGGTGACCACGAATGCTGATTCCGGTACGGGGTCGCTGCGCGCCGCGCTGGTAGCGGCGGCCGCCGCTCCGAATGCGCAGCGCGTTGTCTTTGCCTTATCCAGTTGCCCGCGCATCATCACCGTTTCCTCGGCGTTGCCGGCAATCATCGATACCCTGACGCTAGACGGTTACAGTCAAAGCGGGGCAGTTGGCAACACGTTGGGCGTTGGAAGCAATGCACGACTGTGTGTGATCCTCGCTGGCAACTACCCGGGCAGCGTCGGCCTGGTTGCGAACAATGCGAACAGCCATCTCGTTGTTCGCGGACTCGCGTTTTCGAATTTCGGCGACGCCGCAATCGACATCAGTGATGGCTACGGACACCTGATCGAAGGCAATCAATTCGGCGGTGCTATAGCGGTCGGTAGCAGCGGAACAATCGGCTTGTCGGCGAACGCACGCGGCGTGCGCCTGCAGCAGGATTCCAGCGATTCGTTCGTCGGCGGCATCGATCCGCAGCAACGCAATGTCTTCGACGCATCGAGCGTTTACGGTGTCGGTCTGATCGGCAATAACGGCGGTCACGAGGTGCGCAACAACTATATCGGGCTGGCCCCAGATGGAAGTCACGCCTCCGGCAATGCGGTCGGTGTGGTCGTCGCCTCCGCCAACAATCTGCTCGATCGCAATGTCATCGGTGCGAACCTCTACGAGGGTGTGCAATTGCAGGGCAATCCCATTTTCCAGGGTTACCCGCAAGGCAATGCACTGACGCGCAACCTGATCGGTCTGCCCGCGTTGCAGGGACTCGATTCGGCGCAGAATTATGGTGCGGGCGTGCGCGTTACGGCGAATGCCAACGGCAATTTGATCGGGGTTGACGCGCAGGGTCAGATTGCCGGCAACTTCATCGTGGGCAATGGGGAGAATGGTGTAGGCGGCCCGAGCAACGGCGATGGCGGCGTATCGGTCGAATCCGGCGTCGGCAATCGCATCAGCGGCAATGTCGTTCGCGCCAACTACGGTTTGGCCATCGACCTCGGCGCAGACGGCCCGACCGCGAACGATCCGTCCGACAGCGATACCGGACCGAACCAGTTGCAGAATTTTCCGACGCTGAACTCAATCCACTACCGCAACGGTGCGCGTCTTGTCGGCGGTAGTCTCTATCTGTCCAGTAGTACGCGTGTGGAGATTTTTGCATCAGCCGAATGCGGAAATGCCGGCCGTGCGGATGCGACTGTCGTGCTCAGCGCGGGGGCGCGTTCCGTCATCGCGCCGATTGGTGGCGGCAATGCAAACTTCACCTCGAGCATCGGTCGAGGTCCTGGCAGCGGCGTCGATACCCACTGCCAGCTCGGCGCGACGGCAACAGATGCCGACGGCAACACCTCGGAAATCTCACCGTGTTTTGTTGATGACACACTGTTCGCCCATGATTTCGACACGCCAACGAGCTATGCGTGCGCGCCCTGAGCGGGTCAAGCTTCGGGCCGGTCTTGGCGATGAGCAGTGCAAGTCGGGCGAGTAGCGAAATATCCGGGTGCTTGTTCTCAATGCCCGAATGATCCTCTGCCAGCGTTCGGACAAACGAAAGCATTGGCCTCTCGCAATGCTTTGCGCCAGCGAAAGAAGACTCTTGCCTCACACTTTCAAGTGACTGGGCGCAGCGACCGTGAGGCCGTTCGATCTGATCCCGATGCCTGGGCGGAGCAAACCCGTGACCACGCGCGATCGATCGGGAATGGCTTCGGACAGGCGATTCGTTGGTCTACAATTCGCGGTTCACGTCTCACGGTTTTGTGCACATGCTTCGATTCATCCTGCTTTTCCTGGTCTTGTTGATTGTCCTTTTCGTGGCCGAGCTGACCGGACCGGTTGAGCGGCATGTCATTGTTCCGTTCACCACCGTGTTGGCCAACGTGAGCGCGTGGGTGATCCACTTGTTCGATGGCAGCACCGTGTCTCATGGCAAGCTCATCCAGAACGCCAGCGGCACCTTCACGGTCTCGATCGAACGCGGTTGCAACGGAATCGAAGCGGTGATCATTCTGGTTTCGGCGATTCTGGCGTTTCCGGCGCCCTGGAAGCACAAGCTGACCGGTTTGCTCGTCGGCTTCCTTGCGATTCAGCTCCTCAACGTGGTGCGTATTGTCAGCTTGTTCTATCTCGGCCTTTGGAGCGAGGTCTGGTTCAAGTGGTTTCATGAGTACCTGTGGCAGGCCTTGATCGTGCTGGATGCCTTGATCGTATTTCTGGTCTGGTTGCGCTACCTCCCGATGAAACCGCGTGAAGCCGCAACCACGCCGGCTTGAAAGCTGCTTGTCTGGGGGGCGCGCTTTGCTATAGTCCCCTGCCATTTCGTGGAAAAAGGAAAGCGCCATGTCAGTTGCGAAAGTTATCGAATTCAGCAGTTCTTCTACCAAAAGTATCGAAGACGCTGTGCAGAGTGGATTGAAGAAAGTCGCCGAAACGGTCAAGAACATCCAGGGTGCCTGGGTCAACGAAACCAAGGTGGTGACTGACGGCAGCGGCAATATCAAGGAGTGGCGCGTCAATCTGCGGATTACCTTCGTCGTCGAATAATCTTCGGCAGAGGGAATGCCGCGGCCCGCAACCCAGGAAGGCAGCAGTCGAATGACCACCTCCGATCTTGTGATTGGATTCCTTGAAGACGATCCTGACCAATCCGGGCTGATCCTCAACTGGCTGGAAGCTGCGGGCTATCGCACGCGGCTATTCCAGTCTGCGGCCGAGTTTCGTCGGCGCCAAGGCTCCGAAGCCATCGATTTGCTATTGCTCGACTGGAATCTGCCCGATTCCAGCGGGCCGGATGTCATCGAGTGGATCCGCTCGTCTGCCAATGCCGGCTTACCGGTCATCTTCCTGACCGCGCGCGCCAGCGAGGCGGATATGGTGCGCGGTCTCAATGCGGGAGCCGACGACTACGTCGTCAAACCAGCCAAGCAGCACGAACTGATTGCGCGCGTTGCCGCGTTGCTGCGCCGCATCGGCATCGAAGGGGTCGATAGTGGCCAATACGACTTGGCGCCGTATAGCGTCGATACCCGGCGGCGACGGATTTCCTATGCAGGCAAGGATGTCGAACTGACCCCGCGCGAGTTCGAGCTGGCCACTTTTCTGTTCCGTCGCCATGGGCGCATTGTCAGTCGCGATTCGCTGCTCGAAAACGTGTGGAACATGAATGCCTCGGTATCCACAAGAACCGTCGATACCCATGTCAGTCGCTTGCGCAAGAAACTTGATCTGAATGGCGAATACGGCTGGCGACTCGCCGCCGTTTACCAGCACGGCTATCGGCTGGAACAGGCTTGAGCGCGGCCCTTTCCGGCCGCAAGGGTTGTGGGTGAAAGGGGGTTTCCGTGGCAGTCAAAGGCAAATCAAAAGGCAAAACAAGCGGATCGCGATCCGCTTCGCATAGACTGCCGGCTTCCGCCGCGAAATCTCCGGCGAAAGCAAGGAAAAGCCCGATGTCCGAGCCCAAGAAACCCGCCGCCGATGTGGACGCCGATCGCAATGTCGATCAGATTCGCGACATTCTTTTTGGTGGCCAGATGCGCGACTACGAGCGTCGTTTCCTCGAAATGGGAGAGCGACTCGAAGCCGAAATGACGAGACTGCGCGATAGCCAGGACAAGCGACTTGCGCAGATCGACAAGCGTGTCGACGAGCAGTTCGAAAAACTTTCACGGCAGCTGCGCCAGGAAGTCGGTGATCGCAACCAGGCAGTTGATGATCTCGAATCGCGCGTGCAGCAGGCAGCGCGCTCGTCGCGCACCGAGGTCAACAACGCAATGGACGGGTTGGGTGGTGAGCTCAAGGCCGTCGATGAACGTCTGCGCGAGGCGCTGGCCGAGCTCTCCACGGTCCTCAACGAGCGTGCCAGCGAAGCGGCGACATCGGTCGCGCGTGCGAGCACCGAGTTGCGCGCGGAAAAAGTTGGGCGAGAAGATCTTGCGGCCTTGCTCGCAGAGCTCTCGCTTCGCTTGAAAGGCGATTTCGACCTGCCATCCCGCTGAGCGTAGCCGGGCTTCGCTGGCATGAGCGACCTCGACCGACTCCGGCTATTGCTGCTCGACGAGGAGCGCACGAAGCTTGCGCTCGCCGAGCAGCGCATCAGCGAGCTCGAAAACTTCAACAGCCGGCTGGCTGCCTTGTTGCCGGACTTGGTGATCGCTGCACCGCGCGAACCCATGAGTCGCGCGCTCGCGACGCCGGTAGCTGCGGCGCTCGGCAATGCCGTCCACGAGAATCGCGCGAGCATCGTTGATGCGCTATTCCCGGTGATCGGCCCGATCATCCGCAAGGCCATCGCCGAAGCGCTGCGTGGGCTGATGAGCGATATGAACACGGTGCTCGAACACGGCTTCAGTCCGCGTGGCATCCGCTGGCGCATTGAAGCCTGGCGCAGCGGTATTCCATTCGCCCAGATTGTCCTCAAGCACAGTCTGCGTTACCAGATCGATCATGTCTTTCTGATTGAGCGCGACTCGGGTCTGGTGCTGCATCGGGAATCTTCGCCAGGGTTGCCTGATCTCGATGCCGATGCCATCGCAGGCATGCTTACAGCGATTGGTCAATTCGTGCGCGATTCCGTCGGTCGCGATGGCGGTGATTCGCTTGAGGCGGCGCGGGTAGGGCAACACTTGCTGTGGGTGCTCGATGGGCCGCGCGCGTCGCTGGCTTGCTTCATCCAGGGCGTGCCGCCCGATTCATTGCGTGTTGTCCTCAGCGATCGGCTTGAGCAGATCCACTCGCAGCTCGCTGCATCGCCCTCGTCCGCCGATTCTGCGCTGGCGTCGACATCCCTGAATCTGGCTAACAGCCTCAATCCAATCGAGTTGGTTGCGGCGAGCGCCGCGATGTCGGATGAGCCAGCTGGCGAACGTCGCCGACCATCGCGCTGGCCGATGGTGCTCATCTTCCTGTCGATCGCGCTCGGCCTCGGCTGGCACTTCCTGCACAAAGTACGCTGGAACCAGCACGTTGATGAGTTGCGTAGCCAACTCGTCGCCCATCCCGGATTCCTGCTGACCGATATCGAATCCAGGCCGTGGAGTCGTTTGGTCGTCCATGGACTCATCGATGCTGAAGCCGATCCGATCCAGCCACTGATCGACGCCGCGGATTTCGGCGAGATCAAACCCACGCTTGAATTGGATGGCTATTTGTCCACCGATGACGCGATCGTACTCAAACGCGCCGCGCGCCTGCTCGAAGCGCCCGCCGATGTGCGATTGGCGGTCAGCGCTGGTGTACTTCAGATTGACGGAACCGCCGCAGCCAGCTGGATCGGCGAACACAAGGATCAGGCGGCGTGGGTTGCTGGAGTCCATCGCGTCGATTGGCAGGTTGCCGAGCCGATCAAGCCGAAGGTGGATGGCAAGGCCAGAGCCGCCAGCGAATTGCGCTCGCTGATCGCATCGCTCGCAGGCTCCGCGATTGGCTTCGTCGACAATACGGAACCGACCGCGACGGCTGCCGCCGAGCTTGAACGGGTTGCTGGCCTGCTCAAGCAGGCGCCGTCCCTGGCCGGCGAAGCGCAGGTCAAATTGAAGCTTCGAATCGAAGGCTACAACGATGCAAGCGGCCGTCCTCAGCACAACGCCGAGCTGCGGCGCGCGCGCGCGAACTGGCTGCGCGATAGACTTCGCGAGAAGGGTGTCGATGCGGCTTTGCTGGATAACGCAACCTTGTCTACTGATGCCAATCAAGCAGAAAACGTCCGCGCAGCCAAGCTGCATTTGCAGGCAGAAGAGGAAGGTCAATGACGAAGCGGGTACACAAAGTCTGCATGCTCGGCGATTTTGGTGTTGGCAAGACCAGCCTGGTCGCACGCTTCGTGCGCAATACTTTTTCAGATCGCTACTTGACCACAGTCGGGGTCAAGGTCGATAGCAAGGAGGTCGATTGTGGCGAGCAAGGTCCTGTCAAGTTGGTGGTCTGGGATATCGCGGGCGGCAGCGCGCTGGATGCCCTCAACATGAGCTACCTGCGCGGAGCCGGAGGATTGTTGCTGGTAGCCGACGGCACCCGGGCATCCACCATGCGTACTGCCATCGACTTGCTGTTGCAATCACGCACGCTGTTGCCGGATGCGCAAGCTGTCTTGATCGTCAACAAACTCGATCTCGTCGAGCGTTGGGAAGTCGCGCCCGGCACGCTCGCCGATCTGCGCAAGACCATGCCGGTTATCGAAACCAGTGCGATGTCCGGTGACAGTGTCGAAGCGGCTTTCATCGAGTTGGCAAAGAGGCTCGCGGCATGAGCAGTGTGGCCGGTTTCACCGGTTTTTCCGAGGAAATGGAGCGCAAGCTTGCGCATTTCCTGTTCGAGCGCGCGCAGCCGCTGCTGCTCGAATTCGATGCAGGATGGCAGCTGGTTAATCTGCAGGGTGATGCTGCGCGCTTTGGCTTCGATCTGGACAATGCCGAAATCGGCGCGCGCCAGCTGCAGGATCTTTTCATCGGCATGCCGCTGGACGAGACGATCGATCTGCCTTTCGTCGAAATGCCGAATGGGCGCAGCGCGCACGTGCATCTGCTCAGTGCCGAGAACGGTTTCCGCATTCTTCTGCTCGATGCACAGGGCGAGCATGATCGCCAGCAATCCCAGCAGCAAACGGGCAATGAGGCCGAGCTGATCGGCCATCAAAAGTCCAAGGCGATTGCCCAGCTGCGGCAGATCCGCAGCGAACTGGAGCTGCAACGTGCGCGCCTGCAGGAGGCAAATACCCTCAAGAACGCCTTGATTGCCACCTTGAGTCACGATTTCCGCACGCCGCTGACTTCAATTTTTGGCTATTTGCACCTGATCGAAGAAGATGCCGGACATTCGACTTCCACGCAGCGCGGCTTGCGCGCGTTGCGTCGAAATGCCAACTATCTTTTTACACTGGCCGAGAACCTTCTTGAATACGCACGCGCCGATTCGCGCTCAAACCTGTTGCTGCCGATGGAAACCGATTTGGCCGAGCTCGTCGATGACCTCGAAGGCATGTTTCAACCGATGGCCAGCGACCAGGGTCTCCAATTCACGATCAGCCTCAACACCGTCGATTCGACCACGCCGATTCTCGACGAACTACGCCTGCGCCAGATTCTCGTCAACCTGATTTCCAACGCGATCCGCTACACGCCCAAGGGCACGGTCACCGCGCGGCTTGTCTGGGAAGATTCTTCATTGTTGATCGAGGTTGGCGATACCGGTATTGGTATCGCCGAGGAGTTGCACGAAAAAGTCTTTGTCGCCTTCAATCGATCCAGCCAGGCACCGGGCAGCGGGGCTGGGCTCGGTCTCAGCATCGTCAAGCGTCTGGTCAAGCAAATGCTCGGCACGCTTGAAATGGAATCGAAACTCGGTGAAGGCACGCGCTTTCGGATTGTCTTGCCGAATCTCGACAAGGCGAACGAGGACGCTTCCGAGGATGCGCTTGAAGCG
Source organism: Lysobacterales bacterium (assembly GCA_038234445.1). GTDB lineage: Bacteria > Pseudomonadota > Gammaproteobacteria > Xanthomonadales > Rhodanobacteraceae > Dokdonella. The sequence goes on along the minus strand of JBBQTY010000001.1, from coordinate 45,518 downwards.
TTTCAGACAATTCCCGATCGCGTTTACAGCGTGCTTATCGTCGATGACGACCCTGACATCGTTTATCTGCTTGACGCCTTGCTTCGCGACATGGGATTTCGAGTGCGTACGGTCGGCGATGCCGCTTCGGCGGTAGAAAGCGCGCAGGCGAATCCGCCGGACGTGCTGCTGGTCGATGTCGAGTTGCCCGGATTGTCTGGAAACTCTGCCGTCTTTCGTTTGCGCGCGAAGGGCTACCGGGGTCACATCGTCACACTGTCGGCCACGCCGACCGAGGAAGCGCGCAAGGTCGCCTTGAATGCCGGTGCCGATCAGTACCTGACCAAGCCGATCCATATCGAGCAATTCGCTCGCGCTATGCACCGCGCGGTTCGCGGGCGCGTAAAAAGTTAGGAGCCGAGCCAAGGGTTTCTATCAGACTCGATATGAAAGTTTCGGTGCTCCCACCGAAGGTGCGCTGCTGCCCGGAGCCTTTTTTAACGGCGTTTTGATTCAGCACAAGGCTGGCTTGCGACGACCTGAGGTGTTCGTAACTCTTCGCATTGAATGAAACTTTCGTCACCGCAGGCTTCGCTGGAATGACGACGAATGGAATTTGAGTGCTCGGCCAGCCCGTCGGCTGTCAAGAGCCGCCGGCATGACGGGAGTTGGACTTCGCGTGATTGTCAGCACTTTCCGCGCAAGCATTCGCGTCACAACATCGAACTCCGCGTTACCATTGTCGACATGACCATCGAAAAATCCGAATCAGAAGCACGCTTTGCCGAGGCCATCGACACCTTGCGCAATCTCCTCACCGAAGCCAAGGCTTCTGGCGATTCCGAACCAACCGCAATGAATCTCGCCACGGCTGCCGCCGATGGTCGTGTCTCCTCACGTATCGTCCTGCTCAAACAGATTGACGACGAGGGTCTGCGATTTTTCACCAACTACGAAAGCGCCAAGGCGGCGCAGCTCGCAGCGAATGCACAGGCGGCGGTGAATTTTCTCTGGAAGGGCTTGCGCGACCAAGTTCAGGTAAGAGTCGAGGGGCGTGTCGAGAAACTCGACGACGCCAGCTCCGATGCCTATTTTGCCTCGCGCCACCGCATGAGCCAGATCGGCGCCTGGGCTTCTTTGCAGTCTCAGGAGCTTCCCAATCGTGACGTGTTTGACGCCCGTGTCGCCGAAGTCGAAAAGCGATTTGAAGGCAGCGAGGTTTCGCGCCCGCCCAACTGGGGTGGCTATCGTCTCGTACCTGATATGTTCGAGTTCTGGTACGGCGCAAAATTCCGCCTGCATGACCGTCAGCGCTACGAGCTGACTGATGGCGGATGGACGAAGCGGTTGCTGTATCCCTGATGGCAAGTGCTGATTCGTTTCCGCAGCGCATCGTTTGCCTGACCGAGGAGCCCACCGAAGTTCTCTATGCGCTCGGCGAAGAACGCCGCATTGTTGGTATCTCGGGTTTCACCGTGCGCCCGCCGAGGGCGCGCAAGGAGAAACCAAAGGTCTCGGCCTTCATCAGCGCGAAGATTGGCGCGATCCTTGATCTCGAGCCTGATCTGGTCATCGGCTTTTCTGACATCCAGGCTGACATCGCACGCGATCTGATCCGTTCGGGCGTCGAGGTCTGGATCAGCAACCATCGTTCGGTCGATGGCATCCTTGGCTATATCCGTCGCCTAGGCGCAATGGTCGGCGCTGCCGACAAGGCTGAGCGCTACGCGGCTCTAGCCGAAGCGCATATCGCCGCGGTCACGAAAGCCGCTGCATCACTTCCACGTCGGCCGCGCGTCTATTTCGAGGAATGGGACGAGCCACCGATGAGCGCGATTCGTTGGGTCGCCGAGTTGATCCGAATCGCCGGTGGCGATGACGTGTTTCCAGAACTTGCCGAGAAATCGCTGGGCCGCGATCGCATCATCGCGGATGCCAGTGAGATCGTGCGTCGACAACCCGACCTGATCCTCGGCTCGTGGTGCGGCAAAAAATTCCGCGCAGAAACGGTCGCCGCGCGACCGGGTTGGCAAGCCATCCCGGCCGTACGCAACGGACACCTCTACGAGATCAAGTCCCCGATCATCCTGCAACCAGGACCCGCCGCCTTGTTCGACGGACTCGACGCCCTGCATCGACGCATCACCGAAGTTGCAAACGCCTGACGCCAGCTCTCAATCTTTTACGCTGGCGCAGTGCACGCTGTGCCTTGATGAAAAAGCATGCGCCATCGCCCATCTTGAAGCTGCCAGATTGAGCTGCGCAACGAAAACGCATTCGCCGATGAATGGTGGCAGGCGAGGTAGGTGAGCAGTGCCGCATCCGGTGTGATGCGTCGAACAGAAAACTGCGATGTGGAAATTGTTCGCGGAGCTTCGATCAAGAGCAGGGGGAGAATCGTCGCCTTGGTGTAGATCTGCCCCGAGCTGCCAAACTCGACAAAATCGTCTGCGAGCAACTGCGCAGCGCGCTCTGAATGCCGAACTTCCGGATCATGCAGCGCCATTTCGAGTCGCTGAAGTGTTTCCAGGAGGCCGTCGAGATTTTCGATCGGGCTCAATCGCGTTGCCTTGACAGCTACTCGGCTACGAAATTCTTGTTGAATTTCAAAGTGAAGTTTTGCTCCGTGCCTTTTGGCTTGATCGAGATCGTGAACGTGTAGGTATCGGGAGCAGCGACGTCGAACAGGCCAATGTAGGACACATATAAATCGGGTATTTCGCGGATCGTGATCGGCGTTTTCTGGCCGGTCAGGTTGACGGCCTCGCCGCTGATCGTCGCGGCGACGGCGGTCGCGGTTTCGTCGGTGGCGACTTGTTGCACCGACAGGTTGATCAGGCCGCGAGTCGGCGAGCGTTCGATTGAATACTGCTCGGCCATCTGTGCGTTGAGCAGTTGGGTCGACAGCGCGCTGTAATGGACGAGGTAATTACCGAATTTCTCGGTGCCGCTCGAATCGGCGAGCGCAGGAACGGCGGATGCAATCAGGGTGAGTGCGGCGATGCGACGGATCAGAGGATTCATGGCGGATCTCGGGTCGACTGGGGGCGGGATCAAGAATCGGGGTCTTTGCGGATCGATCAAGGGCCGAGACCAAGGCGCAAGCCCAGATCCAGAAGCGGCGCCACCACCAGCGCCTGCAGCAGCATGATCGCAAGCAGCACAATCATCGGAGAAAAATCGAAACCGCCAAGCGCCGGCATGCGCGCACGCAAGGGTTTGAGGACCGGTTCGGTCAACTGGATCACAAGCGGAACGATCGGATGATAGCTGTCGCTGGCAACAAAACTCAGGATCAAGCGAACAATGATGAGGATCAGCATCATCATCAGCACGAATCCGATCAAGTCGGCGAAAGCGATGACCGCGAGCCCGCCCAGTGAAGGCATGACGCCGACTGTGGCGAAGATCAAGACGCGTTTGAGCAGCAGCAGCAACCAAGCCAGCACGACGCCTGCGATATCAAGACGGCGCCAGGCCGGAATGATCTTGCGCAGAGGTATCATCACCGGATTCGTCGCCTTGTACAGGAATTGGCAGATCGGGTTGTGGAAGTTGGCTCGTACCAGTTGCAGCAACACGCGCAGCACGACGAGGCCGACAAGGATGCCGAAGATGAACTCGATCAGGATCTGTCCGGCATTGGCGAGATAGGGCATCGCGATATTCCTCAGTCGAGTTCGCGCGACATTTCGGCGCCGCGCTGCGTCGCTGCACTGACCGCTTTGCCGACGAGTTCAGGCAAGCCCCCGTCGGCAAAGGCCTTGAGCGCAGCCGCCGTGGTTCCATTGGGTGAGGTCACGCGTTCGCGCAAACGGGCGGGCGGTTCGCTGTCCTCGCTGGCCATGAGCGCGGCGCCCAGGCAAGTCTGGATTGCCAGCGCACGCGCCGTTTCGCGCGGCAGGCCTTCAGTCACCCCGGCGTCTTCGAGCGCTTCGATCATCAGGAAGAAATAGGCAGGGCCCGATCCGGAAACACCGGTCACCGCGTCGATCAACTCCTCGCGGTCGACCCAAACGGCGAGGCCGGTCGCGCCGAGGATGCGTTCCGCCAGATCACGTCCGGCCGCACCGACGGCGGCGTTGGCGATCATGCCGGTCGCACCAGCGCCAATCAGCGAGGGTGTGTTCGGCATGCAGCGCACGATCGGAAAACCGCCGCCAAGCCAGCGATCGATCTGTGCCGATTGAAGGCCTGCAGCAATCGAAACGATTAGCGGGCGACGGGATTCCAGCACAGGCGCCAGACTGGCGCAGACCGAGCTCATGATTTGCGGTTTGACCGCGAGCAAAACGATGTCGGCCTCACGCACGGCATCGGATCCATCGGTGAATACATTCACCCCGAAATCCTTGGCGAGCTGCGCACGCGGCTCCTCGTTGGGCTCGGCGACGCTGATTTTTTGCGCGGACATGCCGCTGCCAACAAGGGCGCCGATCAGGCTGCGCGCCATGTTGCCGCCGCCGATGAAGGCGATCGATTGGGTGATGGGCAGGGCGGGACGACTGGGGCTGGACATGGTCGGATGGTTTGGCTGTTTGATCGATCAGCATAACAAGCATGTGCGCGAGGGTCGCGTGTGCGCATCACCGGGTAGCCAGATTGCGGGTCATGTCATGGCTGTATGTCGGCAAGCACGGCACATCAGACGGTTACAGCATTTGTTGGGCGTTTTATCGAAGCTCTGCTGGGGTCGTCGCGCACATGGCCCTCGCAATCACACCCTGTCCGCATGTTCAGCAGATTTCATCGAAGCGGCTTGCGTCGCGTTGTTTTTGCCACGCTATACTCGCGTGCATTCGACTGGAGGTTAGGGTTGATTGCAATCCGGATGAGCGATCCGGGCCTCGATGTGGAGCGGACTCCCGAGCCGCATCGCATTGCAGCAAAGCAGGTGCTCGGACCGCGTAGCGACTGACTCCGTCGTTGCCACAGTGTATTGTTCAGCGTCGCCGTGGCGGCGCCATTTGGGGAAGAGACATGGATATTGCCGAGCTGCTCGCGTTTTCGGTCAAGAACAAGGCCTCCGATCTGCACTTGTCGGCCGGTCTGCCGCCAATGATCCGCGTCGACGGCGATGTACGGCGAATCAATATTCCCGCGCTTGAACACAAGCAGATCCATTCGCTGATCTACGACATCATGTCGGACAAGCAGCGACGCGATTTTGAGGAATTCCTCGAGGTCGACTTTTCATTCGAGATTCCCGGTCTGGCCCGCTTCCGAGTCAACGCATTCAACCAGAATCGCGGTGCGGGCGCGGTGTTCCGGACCATTCCGTCAGAAATTCTGTCGCTGGAGGATCTCGGCTGTCCGAAGATTTTCCGCGAACTGATCGATCAGCCACAGGGCCTGATTCTCGTCACCGGACCGACCGGTTCGGGCAAGTCGACCACGCTGGCGGCGATGATCGATCACGTCAACAAGAATGAGTATGCGCACATCCTCAGCGTCGAGGATCCGATCGAGTTTGTGCATACCTCGCAGAAGTGCCTGATCAATCAGCGCGAGGTGCATCGCGATACGCATGGCTTTACCGAAGCGCTGCGCTCGGCACTGCGCGAGGATCCCGACTACATCCTGGTCGGCGAGTTGCGCGATCTGGAAACCATCCGTCTTGCCCTAACCGCGGCTGAAACCGGCCACTTGGTCTTCGCCACCCTGCATACCAGCTCGGCGGCAAAGACCATCGATCGCGTTATCGACGTTTTCCCGGCCGGTGAAAAGCCGATGGTGCGCTCGATGCTGTCGGAATCGCTGCGCGCAGTGATTTCGCAATCGCTGTTGAAGAAAGTCGGTGGCGGCCGAATCGCCGCCCACGAGATCATGGTCGGCATTCCTGCGATCCGAAATCTGATCCGCGAAGACAAGGTTGCGCAGATGTACTCATCGATCCAGACCGGTGCCCAGCACGGCATGCAGACGCTCGATCAGTGCCTGCAGGATCTGGTCAAGCGCGGTCTGGTCACGCGTCAGCAGGCCATCCCCTACGCGAAGAACAAGGAAATCTTCAAGTAGACGATCGCCTTGCTGGCGGGAGAAGCTGGCGATGATTTTAGCGGAGCATCTCAGGATGCTTGAGGCTTCAGCGGTCGTCCGCTGCGCGGGCTTGCACGGGACGGCGCCAGCCCAGGACTGAACGTGGTCCGTCCATGGACCTAGATCTCGCGGCGGTATCGACTCGGGCATTGTGCTGGCATAAAGCCAAGTGAACCAGCGCCCGCAGGGGGCTACTGGTTTTCACAACGTTGCGCCCCGAGGAATAAAAATGAACAAGACAGCCATTGTCACGGGCACGCTCGCATTCGCGATCGCCCAGTGCCTGGCCGGGTCTGCCCGTGCACAGGACGATGCCAAGCCCGCAGACTCCGCCCAGAACAATACCGAACTGCCCAAGGTCGAAGTCCACGAGCGCCGCTCGCGTGACGACACCCGACCGAAACTGCAGCACATCATGAAAGAGGTTGATGGCCCGTTGATCACGGTGACCAAGAAGACCTCGATCACCAAGCTCGATACGATTCCGACCGTGGTCGACAACAATCTGCGCGCGCTGTTTGCGCAGACGCCCGGTTTGTTTGTCTCCGAGCAACAGTCGCCAGGGCAGGCCAACCTGAGCTATCGCGGCATTGGCAATCCGCAGGAATCGGAGTTCGTCACGGTCTTGTTCGATGGCATTCCGTTGATGTCGGACTGGGTCGGTTATCCGACTATCTATACCTTGCCACTGCCACAGCAGATTTCAGAAGTACAGTTGATTCGTGGTGGCAGCTCGCTGCTGTACGGACCGGAACCTCCACCGGTGGTCAACATGGTCAGCCGCAAGCCGGTGACCGATCGTGCTCTCGCGGGTTACACCGAGGCCGTTGTTGGCAGCAATGGCTTGTTTGGGTCGTTCAACCAGCTTTCCGGAACCTCGGGCAACTGGGACTACCTCGCCGACGCGCACTATCGCAGCAGCGACGGTGAGCGCGACAACGGCGATTCGACCTTGCGCGGTGCCGATCTGCATCTCGGCTACAGCTCGGGTGAGATGTCGCATACGGCGCTTGATCTGCATGTCTCCCAGCTTGAGACGGGCGACCCGGGGAAAATGAGCTATCCGCAGTTCATCGCGAATCCCGATCAGACCACGACGCCATACAACAAGCTCTGGACCGATCGCTACGTGCTGGCTTTGACCGATGACCGTTTCTTCAGCGAAGACACCGAGCTCGTAACCAAGCTCTGGGGCGGCTATCAGGACAACGCCTCGCGTTCGCAGGATCGAACGCCGACAACCGCAACTTTGCAGGACGACCAGTTCCGCTTCTACGGTCTCGATGCGCGCGTGCTGCATCGTTGGGGTCGTGGTAACGCGCTGACCGTCGGCACCACGATGTATCACTCCGATGCGCCGTTCCGTCAGTTCACGACGGCTACGCTGACGCCGGATCGTTACGACCGCTACGGCGTTCCTTGTGCAACGCCTGCTTCGAAGAACTGCGCGCGCCTGCGCCAGGATCGCTCGACTGACTATGGCGCCGTATTTGCCGAGAACGTGTTCCGCTTCGAAGGAGGCTGGCATTTCGTGCCATCCGTGCGTATCGAGCGTGAGAAGGTGAGTATCAATGAATCGATCCGTCCACCAAACCTGACTCGTGGTCTGGTCGATCGTGACGTCACCCACAACGTTCCATTGTTCGGACTCGGCTTCGGCAATGATTTCGGTCGCAGCAACGAGACCTATTTCAATGTCTCGCAGGGCTGGCGTCCGGTGCGTTATTTCGATGTCGGCTCGCCGTTCGGCAATACCTCGGCCGATCCGATCAATGATCCGGACCCGACCCATGTCTTGTCGTGGGAAGCGGGTATTCATGGAACGCCGGCGAATGGCCTGTTCTATGACGTCAGTTTGTTCCGTGTCGACGTCAAGGATCGTATCGAATCGCAGCAGCTTACCGGCGGAACAAACACAAACGAGACGATCAACGTCAATACCGGTGATACGCGTCATCGCGGATTCGAGGGACAGATCGACTATGACTTCCTTGCTGCGGTTGATCCTAAGTCGGCACGCCATCTGTCGGTATTCGCCAACCTGAGCCTGCTCAATTCCGAATTCACTGCTTCGGCCAAGGGGCTCAAGGGCAACAAGCCTGCATTTTCGCCGGACCATCTGGCACGAGTCGGCGTTTCGTATCGCGAAGACAAGAAGTTCAAGTTCGCTTTGTCGGTGGTCTCCGTTGCCAGCCAGTACTGGCAGGATTCGAATCTCGACAGCAGCACGCCGGATAGGGCGAACTTCATACCGGCCAAGGTGCCGTCCTACACGGTTGGTGACATCTCGGCCGACTGGTGGGTAACCCCGGAAATCCGCGTGCTTGGCGGTATCTCGAACTTCTCCGACAAGACCTATTACGCCCGCGTCTTCGGCGGCGGTCTGGAACCAGCCATCGGCCGTACGTTTCACGTTGGCGCATCCTGGGAATTCTGATTGGAATCGACGGGTGCGGAGGCAGCTCCGCGCCCGTTGCGCATCTAGTCCAGCCCTCGTCGAAGGTCGATGGCCGCTGAGCTTGGATCAGTGCGCGTATTCTTGCCGAATCGATCGCATCGATCCGAATGCTTTGTCAATCCCGACTTCCTGAAACTCTCGGCTTTTCCGGAAGGTATTTACCAACACGACGCGATATTAAGTAATTAAATCAGATATAAAATCGATCGCGAAAGGTGTGGCGACAAGCGAAAGCCTGGGCAGGCATGTGAAAGGCGAGCGCGGCTCGCCGGATGAATTCTCGTCCGTTGGGCATCCAAATGATTCTGCCATCAAGCAGTCGTTATTGAACGCTTCACCCGAGGTCGCGAGAAGGGGAAGAAAAAGTCACAGCATTTAGTGACTCTTTCCGCATTACTGGCGGTCGATGGCGTTATCGACGCGCAAGATTTCACTGCGACAGTGCGCTGACGCGAGGACGGCGAGGATGGCTTTCCGCCTGGATCGTGGCGTCCAGTTTCCCGGCAACAATCGGCCCGGGGCTTAACAGCAACAACAATGAATGGAATCGGTACCCGGGTTGAACTACTATCTGGCGCGGGATCTAGGCCTGATCCGCCTTCGGACCGACCGGCTATTCTGAAATTGGGGAACGACCTTTGAAAATTAATACACCGAAATTTGCCTTGGCGCTGAGCTTGCTCGCGCTCGTTGGCAACGCAACCGCTGCCACTGCGCCGCCGAGTGTGGCGCAGCAACTGGCTGTCGACAACATTCGACCCGATAGCGCGCTGGCGCAGTTGGTCCGGGCCAATCAAGATTTCGACCTGCTCCATCCGGACGAACTGACCACCACGCGCCCGGAATTGCCGCCTTGGCTAAAAGTGTTCTGGAAGAAAGAGCACCCGAAGGGCAACTACACGCCGGCGGATCCGACGGGCGGCTATCCGCTGGTACTGCGTGAAGTGCACGAGTGGATGCTGAGTCATCAGGACCTGAAGCCAGGCGTTCCCGGAAACGATCAATTCCCTGCGGGCAATCCCGATCCGGATGCACCCATCCTCAGCGGTGAAGCGCGCATTTCAGGGGCGCAGACCTCACCGCGCAGCGAGTCGGACATTCGCGTCAACTACTGGGATCCACAGAAGATCATTTCTGCATCAAACAATATTTCTGGTGCCGGTATGCAGGCCCAGTTCTACTCCACCGATGGTGGCACGACCTGGGGCCAGACCACGCTTTCGCTTGCATCGGGAGATTCCTTCCAGTCTGATCCGACGGTTGAATGGACCTCGGATGGAACGGCCTGGTCGAGTACCCTCGGTATCAACGGTGGCGTGCTCAAGTTGCGGACCTACAAGTCCTCGGACAACGGAGCCACGTGGACCCTTGAGGCGACGCCGTCTGCAGGCCAGACCAATGTCGACAAGCAGATGCACTGGGTTGACCACAGTGCGACGTCAAGCTGCAAGGATTTCCAGTACATTATTTACCACAACGGTGCGCCTGCGAGCATCACTACCCGCAATGCGACGACCAATCTCTGGGGCGCGCCGATCCAGGTGAGTGGTGCCGAATCGAGCGGCACGGCCATTGGTAGCGACATCGCCGCCAACTCGGCTGGCGATGCATTCGGTTTCTGGCCAACGACGACTAACCGCAAGGTGTTCGTGACCAAGAGCACCAATTGCGGCGTTGCCTGGGGAACACCGGTGCAGATCGCGACGACCTTCGACGGTTTCGATATTGGCATTCCTTCGATGAACTCGCGCCGTGCTCTGGTCTACGTCTCCGGCGGTACATTCCGCTCCGCCAGCAAGGACATGGTTTATGCGTCGTGGACCGATCTCTCCGGAGAAGTCGGGTGCACCGCCGCAGCCAACGAGCCGGCCGGCAACGCGGCCTCGACCTGCAAGACGCGTATCTGGTTCTCCCGTTCCAGCGATGGTGGCGCGACCTGGTCAGCCAAGGTCATGTTGAACAATCAGGCTTCATTGAATGATCAGTTCAATCAGGATCTGGTCGTTGATGAGGCGACTGGCGCGTTGGGCGTCATCTACTACGACACTGTGGCTGATGCCGGTCGCTTGAAGACCCACATCTACTATCAGTCTTCGTTCGACGACGGCGGCACCTGGTTGCCTGCCGTGCAGGTGACCACGGCACAAACCGACGAAACCTCGGCGGGTGCGGACAACGGCAACCAGTACGGCGACTACAACTCGTTGTCAGGTATTGCCGGCAAGTTCTTCCCCTCCTGGTCGGATCGCCGTGCCGGGGCGTCAGAGGAAATCTGGACGGCTAAAATTACTGACCAGGCCTGCACCGCGCCTGCCGCGCCGATTATCGGAACGGTAACCGCCAGTGCGCCGAATCAGGTCGAGGTAACCTGGGCCGACGGCACGCCGTCGTCGAGCACCTTCAACGTCTATCGCGCCAACGGGACGTGTGCGACGCCCGGAACCTTCGGTTCAATCGCTACTGGATTGGCGGGAAGCCCGCATGTCGACAATGCGGTATCAGGCGGCTCCACCTACGCCTACAAGGTATCCGGTGTGGATGGGACAGGATCCTGCGAATCGGCTCAAAGCAGTTGCGCCGAAGTCACGGCAAGCGGTCAATGCACCCTGAGCGCCAATTTCGCCGGACTCGGTTCGGCGAGCAACGCCTCGACAGATACCTGTACGAACAACCTCGGCTGGGCGCCCGCTGACGCGCAATGCGCGGGTCCGATCAGCTACAACATCTACCGCGATACGACCAGCGGATTCACTCCGTCCTTGCTCAACCAGATCGCGAGCGGCGTGACGAGCACGTCGTATGTCGACTTCGACCAGCTGAGCAGTGGCACCCAGTACTATTACATCGTCCGCGCGGTCGACGCCTCAAATGGCAGCGTCGACGCTAATACGGTGCAGAAGAGTGCGACGCCGGCCGGTCCGATCGCTGCCGGCAATCTGGTCGAGACGTTTGAGGCCGCCAGCGGCTTTGATACCACGGGCTGGACGCACAGTGCATTGGTTGGAGCAACTGACTGGGCATGGTCAACGGCGCAGAGCCAGACCCCAACCCACTCGTGGTTCTCCGCTGAACAGACCTCCGTCTCGAGCCGCGTGCTGACTTCGCCAGTCCTTTCGGCACAGGCGGATACGACGCTGAGCTTCTTCCACACGTATGCCTTTGAGGGCTCGGTGTCCACATGCTACGACGCCGGTACGCTGGAAATTTCGACCGACGCCGGCGCAACCTGGGGCGTGGTGCCGGATGCGGCCTTCACGGCTGGAGGATTCACTGGCACGATCAATAGCGGCTTCTCGAATCCGCTTGGGGGCAAGCGCGCGTGGTGCGCCGGTACGGTAGGTGCAATGACCCAGGTCAGCGTCAATCTGGGAGCCTATGCAGGGCAATCCTTCCAGGTCCGTTGGAATGAAGGTGACGACTCTTCAGCCAAGGCAACCGGCTGGTATGTCGATAGCGTGACCATCAACAATACCGGGGTCGCGAGTGTGTGCAGCGTCGGCTCGAATGACCTCATCTACGCCGATGGATTTGACCCGCCGAATCGGTAATCGAAGCGTTCTCATCAAGTCAAAAAAGCCCGGGCATGCCCGGGCTTTTTTTCGCGGCAACCCCAGTGCTTTCTCCGCAGCCATCCGTCTGGAACACCACCCATCAGCAGGTTATCGGTGCCAGCCAGATGTATGCTTGCAAAGCTTTGCGCAACCGAAATCATCCGGTCGAAAGCGGCTGGCTTAAGTGCGGCGATCAAGGATTTGATCGCCTGATGCGAATATTTTCCCAAGCGCCGAAGCGCCGGGGATTGCGCCCGCTCATCACGGGAAGGAATTGCAATCTGGACTAGCCCGCGTTCGAGGCGATTTCCCGATACACCGAGACGGTCTCGTCGACGCAGCGCGACCAAGGATAATTTGCGGCATGCGCGATGCCGTCACTGGCGATTCGCGCTCGCCATGCCTCGTCTTCGAGCAATTGACCGAGGCCCTCGCGCAAAGCGCCGTCGTCGCGCGGATCAACGCACAAGGCGATGTCTGCACAGACCTCAGGCAAGGACGACACATTCGAGGTCAGTACCGGCACGCCACTGACCATCGCTTCGAGCACGGGCAGGCCGAACCCTTCGTAGAGTGACGGGAACGCGAAGGTTTTCGCACCCGCGTAGATCAGCGGCAGATCGGCCTCGCTGACGTAGCCCAGGCGACGGCTTGATCCACCCCTTCGACGGGCGCGAGCGCGCGTTCGAGACCAGCGATATCCCGGCCGTTACAGCGACAGGGGAGGTTGATCGCGCGGCGAACAAGTGGGAAGCGCCACGCGCGCGTGCCGACGATAACTTTCATGCCGTGCGGACCGGTGAGGCGCGGAAATGATTTCTCGATCTCGCGACAGCTAGAGCTCACCCGACAAGCGTTGCTCAGGCGCTGCCATGAAGGGCCAAGGTGGCTTGCAACGGTCGTGCTGACGGCAGGCTTTGAATTCGCCAGATATTGCCTGCTCGCAATGTGAGTTCCAACCCAAGGCGTACGTCGAGCGAATGACTCGGTGATGGCCGTAAGTATTTGTCGTGCTGGAAAGCCGATGGGTCCCATGGAGCTACACGTACGATGGATCAACTGCTTCCGGAAATGTGATACGTATAGTGGTAGCCTCGGGAAATTAGGGGCCAAGCACAAGGAGAATGACATGTTCAGAAAGTTCTTTTTTATAGCGTCATGCGTAATCATTAGCGCGGTCAACGTATTTGCGGCGAGTACATCGACGCCGCAACCGGCAAGCTGGTCTGGAGGCGTGAGCTCCGCTGCAAACGTCGAGACACGCACGATCGAGGCGCTCGATCTGGAAGCCGTTGCGGCTGAAGATGCTTCTCGCGAAGCAGCAGGTCAGCCGCATCGATTTGCGATCCCGCGCGATGCAGCTATCGATGTAGTACACAATGGGACGTGGGAAGAGCAGGGCGAACGCAGCATCTGGCGCTATCGCGTGAAGGCAATCGGAGCCTCATCCCTGAATTTCGGATTTACTCAGTACACTTTGCCTTCGAGCGCGCGACTGTTCATCTACGACGCCGAGCATCGGCAGGTCGCAGGTCCCTATGACGCAAGCAAGAATGAACCGCATCATCAATTGTGGACTCCGATCATTGCCGCAGACGATGTCGTCATCGAGCTTGACGTCGCGACCGATCAACGGATCGCCGTGGAGCTTGTGCTGGGTCGCATCAATCAGGGTTATCGCGGACTGGGTGGCGGTTCGAAAGATTATCTGCAGCCGCAGGCGCGATTTGCCGAAGGGGGTGGGAAAACCTGTTCGCCGGACCAGATCAATTCAGGAACTTGCAACATGGACGTCGCCTGTCTCGGCGAATCCGATCCGTGGAACAAGCCGCGTCGCGCCGTTGGAGCGATCACCCTTGGCGGTTCGGATGATTGCACCGGATCTTTGATCAACAATACGGCGAACGATCGCCGCATGCTGTTCATCACCGCCAGTCATTGCGGTTTGAATACGTCGACTTCACCGAGTGTAGTTGTCTATTGGAACTACGAGTGGCCAACCTGTCGCACTCCTGGCAGTGCTGCCAGCGGGCAGACCAATCCGCCCAATCCAAACATGAGCAATTCCGGCGCGACCTTCCTGGCCAATACGCCGAATCCGTTTTCGACCGGGACATGTCCATCTGGCTTGGCTGCGCAATGTTCGGACAACACGCTGGTCGAACTGGATGATCCACCGAACCCGGCCTGGAACTTGTATTGGGAAGGTTGGGATCGCCGAACCACGGCGGCAATCTGTTCACAGAGTTCATCGGATCCAACGTCAACTGCCGGCTTGTGTGCGTCTATCCACCACCCCGCTGTCGACGAGAAACGCATCACGTTCGTGGCCCAGAATTTCGTGGTCGGAGGTATCTCCAACGGATCCAACACGCATTGGCATGCGTTTTGGGATCCGACCCCACCGATCCTTCCCAACATTCCTTCGCCGCAGCCTGCTTCGCTGACGCCGGGCGTTACCGAGCCGGGATCTTCCGGTTCGCCTCTTTTCACCTCCGCGCAACGTCTAATCGGTGTGCTTAGCGGCGGGCCATCGTCTTGTGGCGCGACGGGTGCAAATCTTTCGGATTTCTACGGTCAACTTGCACTCGCGTGGGAAGGTCAGGGGACGCCGACGACGCGCCTCAAGGATTATCTCGACCCACTCGCCACGCAGCCGGAATTCATTGATGGCATCGGTACTACTCCGTTCGCTCTCGCGATTTCACCCGCTGCCGTCGCGGTCTGTGCCAGCGCTGGCAGTGTGCCGATAACGGTCAATGTGACCGCGGATCCCGGTTTCACCAATGCAGTGGCCTTAAGCGTGACCGGTACGCCAAGCGGCAGTTCGTCAGGCTTCAGTCCGGCGAGTGTTACTCCGCCGGGTATGTCGACGCTGACCGTCGGTTCATTGGGTTCGGCCACAGCAGGTACGTATACGTTGTCGATTGTCGGTACGAGCGGTGCCGATTCCGTCTCCAAATCCTTGCCGTTTTCACTCAACGATGTCGCACCGGGCGCAGTTACCTTGCTCTCTCCTGCGAACAGTGCGACGGCTGTCGGATATTCTCCTGTCCTCAGTTGGACTCCAGCCCCTGGCGCAGGCCCACAAAGCTATCTCGTCGAAATTGCAACGGATGCCGGATTTGCCAACATCGTGTTCTCGCAGACGGTGGGCAATGCAACCTCGGTTACGGTGACCCCGCAACTTGCATCGTCAACGACGTTTTTCTGGCGCGTCACCGCGCAAAACGGCTGTGGCAGCGCAGCGGCATCGCCGATTTTCCAGTTCCGAACTCTGAGCGCACCCGGTGATTGCGAAGACACTGCCGTACAAACAACAGTCTTCAACGACAACGTCGAATTGGGCGCGAATGGCTGGACAACGACCGGCAGCACCGGTCTGAGCACATGGACGGTCAGTGCCACTCGTGCTAATTCTCCAACCCACTCCTGGTATGCCAACGATATCGCGACGGTCTCCGACCAGCGCCTGATCTCGCCGATCATCGCGATCCCGAGCAACCAGAATCCAGTAACTCTGGAATTCCAGAGCTGGCGCGATATGGAGGCCAGCAGTGGCGGCTGCTATGACGGTGGCAGCCTCGAAGTGTCGAGCAACGGTGGCGCCTTTACCCAGGTTCCTGGTGCGGCGATCTTTGCGGGTGGTAGTTATACGGGTCTTGTCAGCACGAGTTTCCAGAATCCGCTGCAGGGCCAGAATGCGTGGTGCGGAACACGCGATTTCACTGCGGGTCCGGTGCGCGTCGATGTCACCAACTATGCGGGTCAGAACGTCCAATTCCGCTTTCGGCTTGGCACCGACACATCAGCGAGTCGCGAAGGCTGGTACGTCGATGACATCAATGTCTATTCGTGTCAGGGACCGAGCGACTCTATTTTCGCTGACGGCTTTGATCCTGTAGTCCAATAATCCCGGAGGCAAGAAAAGAGCCAACGGCGTCCGAGATGGCGGACGTCGTTGGCTGAAAGCCGGCGATCGTCACGCAAGTCAATCTTGTGGCGACGATTCAGGCCGGAACCACTAGCTTGGTGTCCGTGCGCCCCTCACGGCGCGCGGATACGATTTGGACTAGCCCGCGTTCGAGGCAATTTCCCGATACACCGAAACGGTCTCGTCGACGCAGCGTGACCACGGATAGTTCGCGGCATGCGCGACACCGTCACTGGCGATGCGCGCACGCCATGCCTCGTCTTCCAGCAATTGAACGAGGCCCTCGCGCAAAGCGCCGTCATCGCGCGGATCAACACACAGCGCGATACCTGCACAGACCTCCGGCAACGAGGAAACATTGGAGGTCAATACCGGCACGCCACTGGCCATTGCCTCCAGCACGGGCAGGCCAAAGCCTTCGTAGAGTGAGGGGAACGCGAAGGCTTTCGCACCCGCGTAGACCAGCGGCAAATCGGCCTCGCTGACGTAGCCCAGACGACGGCTTGATCCCGCCGCTTCCAAGGGCGCGAGCGCGCGTTCGAGATCGGCATTCAACCAGCCGCGCGCGCCGACGATGATCAGCGGACAGCGTTCGCGCAAGCGCGCAGGCAATGCCGCATAGGCATGCGCGAGCCGAATCAGATTCTTGCGCGGTTCCTGAGTCGCGACTACCAGCAGATAGTTGCCCGCCACCAGGCCATGTCGCGTCATCGCCTCAGCCAGCGTGTCGGCATCGCGAGGGTGGTAGATCGGATCGACACCGAGCGCGACAACACGAAGCTTGTCGCGCGGCACGCCAAGCTTCTCGTGGATTTCATCGGCGATGAATTGAGAGTCCGCCAAAACACGATCGGCGCGCTCAAGCGTCCTCGGTAAATGCTTGTCGAGAAAGCGCACGCGTTCCGGTGGATGGGTTTCCGGAAAATTGAGCGCGGACAAATCGTGCACGGTGGTCACCGTCGGTCCATCGAACGGCATCAGGATGTAGTTGGGTGTGTGCAGAAGGTAATCCTGCAGTTTTCTCGTGTGTGCGCGAAACAACACATTGCGCAGCGTGGCATAGGTTTCGAGCGCACGCGTCTTGAACGGCAGGTTGGTGCGCAAGCTGGCGAAGATGCGGTTGGACGACAACGCATCCGCCGGGTCCTTCACCCAGCGCACCGCGGAGTACAGGCGCAACGCCTCGATGTCTTCGTGTTCGGCCAGACCCTTGGCGAGTTCGAGGGCATAACGGCCGATTCCAGTAAGCGGCGCACTGATCGCGTCGACATTGAAGATGACGCGCATCAGGCGCGGCGCTCACGTTCGAGATCCGCCTCGACCATGCGTCGGGTCAGCTCGATCAGATCGACCTGCGGATTGAAGTCGAGCTGCGCACGAGCCTTGGCCGCATTGCCGACCAGCAATGGCGCATCGACGGGGCGTAATAGTTTGGTATCGACACGGACGCGGATCTTGCCGCTGCTGCGCTCGCGGGCGATCTCCGCCGCCGCGCGACCTTGCCACTCGATCGGCATGCCGATCGCGGCGAACGCGGCGGTGGCAAATTCGCGCACGCTCGATGCACGCCCCGTCGCCAGCACGAAGTCGTCACCGGATTCGCGGTCCGCCATGTTGGCCAGCGCCGTCATGTATTCAGGCGCATAGCCAAAATCGCGTCGCGCATCGAGATTGCCCAAGGCCAATTCCTGTTCCTTGCCCAGCAAAATTCGCGCGACGCCGCGCGTGATCTTGCGCGTTACGAACGCTTCATCGCGCAGCTCCGATTCGTGATTGAAGAGAATGGCGCTGCTTGCTGCAAGTCCATAGCTTGCACGCCAGCTACCCATTGCGCCATGCGCGAGCAGTTTGGAGAGTCCGTATGGAGACGATGCGCGGGTCGGCGTTGATTCGTCCTGTGGCGCCTGCTCGGGATTGCCAAAGATCTCGGCACTCGAGGCGAGTACGAAATGCGCATCCGGCGAATGGCGGCGCATCGCTTCAAGCAGGTTGAGTGTGCTGAAACCGTTCGCGCGAACGCTGCCGATCGGATCGCGGAAGGAATCGGCCACACGCGATTGCCCGCCCAGATGAAAGATCGCGTGCGGCTCAAGCTCACTGAGCAATCCGCGGCAAGCGGTCAGGCTTTCGGGATCGAGTGCACGTGTATGCAGATTCGCATGATTGCTGAATCCGAGTTCCTGCAGTCGCCAGTTTTCCGCCGGGCTGGTTGGCCGATGCGTACCAAAAACCTCGACCCCTTCGCCGAGCAGTTTCGCCGCGAGCCATGCGCCATCCTGACCATTGATACCCGTAATCAGGGCGCGCGAAAAACGTCGAGTCATGCTGCGATTCCGTTGAAGCTGCGTTGAAGGGTGAAGATCGTCCTGATCTGATCGATCGAAGGAAACCGGCCATCAGGACAAGCCATCACCCCAACGCCCAACCGCTGCGCCTCGGCCAACAGAAGCGTGGCCGTCGGCGAATCGGTCTGCGTGTGCATCGCGATGGCATCGATCGCATAGCGCTGCAACCAGCAGGATACGGTGGCCGCGTCGAGCGCAGCGCTGGTTTCGAGAGGCTGATGATCGGGTCCAAACAAAGCGAACCCGGAATCCAATGGCTTGATCATGTGCGTATCGTAGCCGTTCGACGCATCGATCTCGCCATCCAGGCCCACGCATAGCACGCGCGGCTGCGGTGTCCATTCGGCGGCATCCGCATAAATCCGACGCACACGCCAATCGAGCACAAGGCGCTCGAACGAAAACAGGCTGGCGCCGACATCCGCTTCGTACTGCGGCCAGCGCGCGCGCAGCACCTGCATCCCGGCCTGTCCCAGCGCGGCCCGACGTTCATGACCAAAACTGCGGCTGCGCGCATGCCGCACCAGCACATTGCCCGCAATCAAATGGCGATAGCCCGCAGCGCACGCACGCTGGCAAAAATCATTCTCCTCGCCATACCCCTGCGGAAACGCCTCGACATCAAACGCGCCGATCCGATCGATCACCTCGCGACGGATCAGCATGCAAAAACCATTGCCCGTCGGCAATTGCGGATAGGCAAGCCCCGCGTTCTGCCACAGCGCCAACGCGGCCTGCGAAAAATTCCAACCTGAGGGGAACGGATTTTCCTGCTCCAACTCCGGCACCGAGAACGCACCGGCGTTGTCAGACACAGCAGTGACCGTGGCCACATCCGCATTCGAATGCAGCGCACGCCGCAAACCCGTCAACCAGTTCGCCGCAACCTCCGCATCGGCGTTGAGCAAAACCACATCGGCGTTTTCAGCCAGCGCAATGCCACGATTGACCGTCGCGGTGAATCCAAGATTCTCCGAGTTGGCAAGAATCTCCACCCCCGCGATACCCCGATAGCGATCGAGCAACGGCGAGATCCGCGCATCCGTACTCGCATCATCAATCACAATCAACCGACTAGGGCCAGTGCTATGCGCAAGCACCGAATCGAGACAGCACTCCACATCTTCCGGCGCGTTGTAAACGGGCACGACAATCGCGACCTCGCGCTGCATCGGTTCGACGTCGATTGGAACCAAATGCTCCGCATCGCGCAGTGGTTGCAGACATCGCGTCGCCGCGGTTTCCAGAAGAATTCCGGGTGTATCCAGTTCAATCTCTAATGACAAATGATTCGAGCCTTCTTGCGCCCGCTCCGCCATTATTTGAATGCCGACTCTGGTACTGCCTGAAGGGGAAAACGGCAACTCGAGCGTCGAGATACCGTCTTCATCAGTAACCAGATCAATGAAGAGGCGACGCTCGATTGCGACCCCGAGGCTCAATCCTGACTCCGCGCGCAGGCTCAGGCAATGCCCATTCCAATCGGGTAGCAAGTCGGTTGGGGGAAAAGAAGGCGGCATGAAGCGTCGATCAATCCATCGGGCAACGTGCAATTACGCACTCCAACAATTTGATATGCAACCTTTTCATGCGCAATAGGCGGCTTTCGGATGACTCAACAGTCAATCATTTCGTTCGACTGAGCCATCTTTTTGCGCGTAGGTTCTCTATAACGCAAACCTGTTCGCATTTATCGCCTTGACCGAAAGCAATTCTCCGATTGTGAGAAGATTTCTCACGGAGTCATAATGTACACTTTGATTGTCGTTTAGATTGACATTCTGCATTTGGCTTGCTTACCATGAAAGGCGCGGAAGTTTTGGGGCCGCGATCTGGGGCTGGAACCTGTCGGGAATTGCCGTGCTCAATCATTTTGAGCGCGTCGATTCGTCTTGATGTTTGCCGAAATTTGGGAGAGTGTCATGCGGAAATCCACCTTGGGCCTTGTTTGTCTGGGCGCTGTACTTTCCACGCCGTTATACGCCTTTGACAGTGGCAGCACGGGCAGCGATGGTGCATTGACGCCCAACGTCGACACTGAAATTTCTTTGCCAGCTGACGGTGTCCTCAACTACACGTCGATCGATATTCCCTCCGGCGTCACTGTGCGTTTTGCGCGCAATGCGCTGAATACGCCCGTCACGCTGTTGGTCAGCGGAAATGCAACGCTTGCTGGCAGCATCAATCTCAGCGGCGCAGCGGCACCCGGAAGCAACGGCGCTGGCGATGGCAATGTTGCGGATGATGGACTTCCGGGAAATGGGGGCCCGGGTGGCTACCAAGGCGGCCTCGGTGGCACCATCGATTTGGTTCCTGTCGGTGCTGCCATAGGGCAGGCCGGCGTAGGTCCAGGAGGGGGGCTTCCTGCGCCATCGACCGGGCCAAATTGTGAAGGTGGCGGTGGGTCCTTCGGAACCAAGGGTTCCGTGTCTGGCTGCGGTAGCGTGCAGTCCAGCATCTATGCAAACGCGGATCTTTTGCCGATGGTCGGTGGCTCCGGTGGCTCCGGTGGCAATGCATTTCAGAGCCTGGGCGGCGGTGGTGGAGGTGGCGCGGGTGGCGCGCTGCTACTGGCAGTAACTGGTACGTTGCAGGTGAGCGGCACTATCTATGCCAATGGCGGAACTGGTGGCGACGTCGGCAATAATTACAACGCAGGTGGAACGCCAGGCGGCGGCGGCAGTGGCGGGGGTATTCGACTCATCGCGACGACTTTGAGTGGTAATGGCGCTATCAACGCGGTAGGTGGAGTCGGTGGAAAGTGGTCGAATAACAATGGTAGTCCGAATGGCGGACTAGGGCGGATTCGCCTCGAAGCGGAAACCCTGACGCGAACTGCAGCCACCAATCCGCCTTTCACGCAGAGTTTGCCCGGAGCGCTTGTTGTTTCGGGCATACCGACCATTCGCATTTCAGCCGTGGCCGGGCAAGCCGCACCTGCGGAGCCGACGGGACATGCTGACATCATCCTGCCGACCGATGCGCCGAATCCGGTTGCCGTGAGTTTAGCAACCACCCACGTTCCTCTCGGAACCACGATCACCGTGATTGTCACCTCGCCTCATGGTGCGCCGACGAACAGCATTTCAAGCGGTTTGGTGGGATCTGAGGCGGCAGCGACCGCAAACGCAAGCATCAACCTGCCGGATGGCCCGAGTGTGCTGTTAGCGACACTGAGCTTTTCCGTTGCCAGTGTGGCGCAGCAACAGTCGCTATCGCGCTATACGGACGGTGAGCCCGTAATCACCGTCGAATTGGCGGCGAGCATGAACGGCGCAGGCCAGACAACGCTGGTTACTGCCAGTGGTCGCAGAGTAATGCTCTAGCGGCTTTTGCCCCGGAAATTGTGGTGCGCATGCACCCCGTCAATTTGAGCAGATTTTCGCCGCGCCGCTGGCTCGGCGTCATATTCGCGTGCGCGATCGCCGCTTGCCTTGGGCTTGATGCGCTAGCGGAGACACTGCCGCCCATCGAACGCTCCTCCGCTGGTGCTCAGCTAGAAGGCCTTCCGTTCGTGCTGAGACCAGGCGATGTATTGGTCAACGCGGCGTTGGGCGTGCTGAGACCGCCAGCGAATATTCAGGTCGCCCGACTGTTTGTTGCACCCGCTGTCGGCGTTGAGCGAATCGCAGCGCCCGTCGACGCGATTCCCGCATCTTTCATTTCCCCGGTTCTGGGTGTCTTGCGTGGACCGGCGATATTCAATCTGGTTCCAGATGTGCTCGCGGTCGGCCAGAACGGACAGTCATTGAGGATCAACGGCCGTGGGCTGGGTGCCGTTGAAAACCTTGCGCTGGATCCGTCGAACAATGCAACGGTCGCCAGTTTTGCCATCGACGCCTCCGGTGACCATATCGATGCGCTCGTGGATGTGGCCGCTGTTGCCTCGCCAGGTTTGCGGCGACTGCACGCGCTCGATGCTTCAGGCAAATCCATCCCGGATGCCAACACCGGCGCGAGTCAGATCCTGCTTGCAGCAGATCTTCCGCAAATTCTCAGTGTGAATCCCAATCTTGTGGCGACAGGTGGCGTCTATGCCTTGGAGATTCGTGGATCCAATCTTCGCGGGCTCCCGCTGCAGGAGCGCCCGCAGTTCAGCGAACAGCCGAGTGTCACGATCACGCCGTCGACGGGTATAGCCGTTGGCGGCGCACCGCAGTCGAATGATGAGGGCACCGTGGTTACCGTTTCGATTGCGGTTGATGCGGATGCGCCGCTGTCGGATCGGCTGATCCAGATCGCCACTTCCAGTGGCGTATCCAGTGCGATCTTGTCACCAGCGAACGCGCTGCATTTATCAGACGTAGACCTGCATCAATTTTCTCCGTTTGTCTCGCCGCAATTGGGTGTGACTCGACCCATCCCGGCTGCGCCATCCAGCCATCTTCTGGCCTCTGCCATCGTTGGTGTCAGCAAAGGACCGTCAATCCAGTCGTTGTCGCCGACATTCGCATCGCCCGGGGAAACCGTGCGATTGACTCTCGCCGGTCAAGGATTGGGAGAGTCGACGGCAGTCGAGCTCGATCCAGTGCAGGGAATCGAGATTGACGCGGCGACCTTGAGTGTCAGTACAACCGAGGTATCGGTCGATATTCATATCGACGCAGGTGCCGAGCTTGTCGCGCGACGCGTTTCACTGGTCAGTCCAACGCTGCGAGTGCGCGCGCCCGAGCTGCTCGTGCTGCGTGATGCGCCTCCACAACTAGACGCGATGACTCCGACCTGGCTGTTGCGCGATGGAAGTTCGCAGACGATCGAACTGCAAGGTCAGCATCTCGGCCAGGTCAGCGCCGTCAGTGTCACGCCCGATGCGAACCTCATCATTGAGAATCTGGTTGTTGTCAGCGACAGTCTTGCGCGGCTTTCCCTGCGCACCAGCGGCACGGCCGAGTTGGGGCCACGTGTGGTCAAGCTGATGAGCCCATCCGGCGACAGTGCCGCTGATCCATCGCCGTCGAACTCGCTCACTATCGTCGATCGCACCCAGGTCCTCACGCCATTTGTCTCGCCCTTGCTCGGTGTGTTGAAACAAGTGCCAGGCGCTGCCGTACCCGATATCTTGCTGGCTGCGCCGGCACTTGGCGTGGTGCGAGGGCCGGTGGCTACCGTGGTCGCGCCATCACGTTGGGCTCGAGGGTCGACGACGCATGTGACGATTTCCGGATTGCGTCTGGACAACGTTGACTCCGTCGCATTGTCACCATCGGATGGCCTTGCGTTGGGTAGCACGTCTATCGCCGACGATGGACTTTCACTTGCCTTCGATGTCGATGTGGCAGTGGACGCACCAGTAGGGTTTCGTCGAGCAGAGCTCCTAGCCGGTTCTGCAAGAATTCCTTTTGCTTCGGCGGATTCTGCGCTGATCGAAATCAGCGACAACGTCGCCGTCGGCCCGATTGCCGAGGCGGATACCTACGCCGTTACGACCAATCTTCCACTGGCTGTTGACGCCACGAACGGCGTGCTGGCCAACGACCACGATCCGAATGGCGGCGTACTCTATGCGGTGCTGCGTCGATTGACTGCGCACGGCACGATTGCTCTCTCTGCTGATGGCAGTTTCATCTACTCCCCGCAAGAGAATTTCGTCGGTGCCGATCGCTTCGAATATTCTGCGGGAAGCGGTTCGCTGGTCGGCGCCTCGACGGTGGTTACGCTGAACGTTGCGCAGATCAACCGGGCTGTCGATGACAACTACATCACCAATGACAATCAGGTGCTCAACGTGCCGGCTGCGCTTGGCCTGCTTTCCAATGACACGATTGCCGTTGACGAGTCGGTCACGATCGAGCTGGTCTCGCAACCGACACTTGGACAGGTTGCGGTCGACCCGAACGGTGGCTTCGTCTATCAGCCCTCCGGTACGAGCGGAGTGGATCATTTCAGCTATCGCCTGGTCAGCGCGGGTGTTGCCTCGGTGCCAGCCGTTGTCACGATCACGGTCAACGATCTGAACGAAGCCCCGGTTGCGGTTGACGATCACTACGTAGTGGATCGGGGGCATGTGTTGACGATGTCCGCGCCCGGGGTGATCGGCAACGATGTCGATCCCGATGGCGATGCGCTAAGCGCGAGAATCATCAGCAATCCGCTGATCGGTAGCGTCACGCTCAACACCAATGGCAGTTTTGTCTACACGCCACCTGTCGATTTCAGTGGGCAAACCGAATTCATATACGAGATTACCGACCCCCGAGGTCTTCGAGATCAAGCGACTGTCTTCATCAACGTCAATGATCACCTCGCGCCGTTGGCGGATGCCTATTCGCTCGATGAAGGCGAGGTGCTGTTTGTAGATGCGCCAGGGGTTTTGGCGAATGACAGCATCATCCCGCAAGGCACTTTGCGGGTTGTTGTGGTGCAGGCACCGACGCTCGGAACAGTACAGGTGGCGAATGACGGTAGCTTCGTCTATCGCACGACGTCACCGGAAAGCTCCGGGTCGGATCTGTTTCGCTATCGACTTGAAGACGCCAGCATCGCCTCCTATCCGGTCGATGTTGTACTGACGATCAGAGGCGTAAACGATCCGCCGCAAACTTTGGATGACAGGTATCTCACCGATGAAAACGTCGAGCTCGAAGTAGCCGCGCCAGGTGTGTTGAACAACGATTCCGATATCGACAGCGCGCAACTTACCGCGCGAGTCCTTGAGCCACCGGCTCACGGCGTGGTTGTCGTCCGCTCGAATGGTTCGTTCTCGTATGTGCCGGAAGTGAATTTCCGCGGTGACGATACGTTCACCTATGAGGCGGTTGATGGCGACGGTGCTGCAAGTTCGGGCTCGGTGGTGATTGCCGTGACCCAACCGCCGACCGCGACCAATGACGTCTATCTCGTGGACGTCGATACGCCAATGGAAATTACCGACCCGCTCGAAGGCTTGTTGGTCAACGACCATGATGCACCGGAAAATGACGAGCTTTCGGTGATCCCCGGAGCGCCGCCAGCGCATGGCAGCCTCGAACTTAACGAAGACGGAACGTTCCGTTACGCGCCGGATTTGGGTTACGTCGGAATCGACACGTTTACCTATCAGGTGACCGACGGTCTCTCTTCATCAAACTTCGGCAATGTCACCCTGGCTGTTGGCATTACCAGCTTGCCTCGCGCGAATCCCGATGCCTATGACATGAACGAGGACGAGCAGCTGGTTGTCGATGCGGAGCACGGCGTCCTTGTCAACGATACCGATGCCGATACGCCGCACGAAAACTTGCAGGTTTTTCTGGTCGACTACGACTATTGGAATCTGACAGTGACCTTGTCTGCAGATGGTAGTTTCACCGCGAAGGCGGCCGCGAATTTCTACGGCGAAACCTTTTTCATCTATCAGATCTATGACGGCACCAGCGTCAGCAATGCGGTCAAGGTTACCTTGACGGTCAATCCCGTCAATGATGGCGTTGAAGCGAATGATGATGTCTACGGTGTGCTGCGAAATACCGTATTCGATTCGGAAAGGTTGCGTTCGATACGATACAACGATCGCTACGACAGCGACTACCCGGTCAATTTCGAGATCGCGCAGTCGGCCCAGTTCGGTACCGTCGAGCTCGATCAGCAATCAGGCCGCTTCCTTTACACCCCGCAACAGGACTTTTCCGGTCTCGACAGCTTCGTCTATCACGTCTATCAGACCAGCACGGGAATCGGCGACACGGCCACGGTTACGTTGCGAACGAATGGACCACCGGTCACCAGTCCGGATGTCTATACGGTTATCGAAGACAGTGTCGAAATCGTCACGCCCAAGCTGATCGCCAATGACAGCGATCCCGACAGTGATCCGTTGCGTTATGCATACGGGGAATTTTTCGGCGAGCACTATTACGTGGTCATCAATGTGAGCGATCTGTTGCCCACCGCGACGAACACGATCACGAGTCAGTATCACTTCTACGGTACGCAGACATTTCGCTACCGGATCAGCGATGGCATGGAACAAACGAATGGGGACGTCACCGTTGAGGTGCTGCCGGTACCGGACGCGCCTGTCGTGGCGGCCGACAACTACATCACGCCTCGAAACACCGAGCTGGTGATTTCGACCACGGCAAAATCGGTGCTCTACAACGATTTCGATCCAGATACCCGCCCGTACCCGAATGGTCCGGTGTGGACCGCCGCAACGGGTCTTGATCTGTTGCCGATCTCGGCGCAGCTGATTGCTCTTCCTTCGCACGGAAATCTCGTCTTCAGCCCGATCGGCACGTTCACCTACACCCCGAATACCGACTATTCGGGAATCGACGAATTCACCTATCGCGCGCTCGATGCGACCGGTCGTCAGAGCGAAATTGCGACGGCGCGTATTCGCGTCAATACACCGCCAGCGGCAAATGATGATGCTTACGTCATCAATGAAGACGTTGTGCTTTCGGTATCGGCCAATGAGGGTTTGCTCGGCAACGACGTCGACATAGATGGCGATGCGCTCTCGGCGAGCTTTGCCGCTTCCGGGTGCGCGCCGTGCAATGGCAGGGTTGAGGTGCGCGGAGATGGCGGATTCCGTTACACCCCAAATGCCAACTACTACGGACCGGACGAATTCTTCTACACGGTTCGCGACGGTATCGCAGGGACCGATGTGGGCCATGTCAGCCTCACAATTTTGCCGGTCAACGACGCGCCCTATACAGAGCCTGACACCTATCGGACCCGCGAAGATGAAGTGCTCGTCGCGCCGGAACCGCAAGGAATATTGCGCAATGATCGCGAAGTTGATGGCGAGCGGCTCATCAATGCGCAATTGATCGATCCCCCGCAACGTGGCGAAGTCGTTGTCATGCCCGATGGGGCTTTTACCTATACGCCGGCAGTCAACGTCAATGGCCGCGATACATTTACCTATCGGGTTTACGACGAGAGCGGTTTGTTCAGCGAAGATACGGTCGAAGTCCTCGTCACGCCGGTCAATGATCCACCGATCGTCGCCGATGACAACTACGAGACTCCGCAGAACGAGATCCTTGATGTCGCGGCCGAGCAGGGCGTGCTTGCCAATGACGCCGATGTGGATGGTCCGCAACTCAACGCTGTGCTGATCGGATTGCCGCAACACGGTCAGGTTGATCTGCAGCCGGATGGCAGTTTCGTCTATACGCCGGACGGGATTTTTTCGGGCATCGAGCAGTTTCAGTATCAGGTCGATGACGGTCTCGGCGCGATAGCGGCTGCGGTCGCCAGCATCGTCGTGCGGCCCGTCGATCCGGTCGTGGTCATTGATGTCGAGGACGACCTTTTCGGTTTTGAAGGGCCGAGCGTGACTATTCCTGCGCCCGGCGTTCTAGCCAATGACCATGTCACTGGTGCGCAGGCTCTGAATGCAGCACTCGTCGTGCCGCCGCAAACCGGCACGGTCGACCTGGATGCCAATGGTGGATTCCACTACTCGGCACCGGCCGGGTTTATCGGCCAAGTCGGCTTTACCTATTCAGCATCCGCAGGCGGCGTCAGCGAACTCGGGCGCGTCACCCTCGATGTGCGCTCGACTGCGAACGTTCCGCCCGTCGCGGTTGGCGAGCAATTCGGCGTGCTAGAGGATCATGTCCTCGACTCGCACTCGTCTGGAAGTCTTCTGGCCAACGACAGCGATTTTGAAGGTGCGCCACTCACCCTGATCGTTGATACCGTGCCGGCCCATGGCGGATTCGTTGCGCAGAGTGACGGGCATTTCACCTACACGCCGGCGCCCGATTTCAATGGCGTGGATGCCATCGTCTATCACGTAAGCGACGGCGAAAAGAATTCGACACAAGCCACGGCGAGCATCATCGTGTTTGCCCAGAATGATGCGCCACTGGCGTCGCCGGATCTCTATCACGGTTCGCGCGATGAAGTGCTTGTGGTCGATGTGGCAAATGGCCTTCTGGCGAACGATTCCGACGTTGACGGAGACGTGCTCAGTGTCGAGTTGGTTGATGCGCCGGGACACGGTCAGATTCAGGTGCAAGCGGACGGCAGTTTCCAATACCAACCTGCTCCAGGCTTTGTCGGCAGCGATCACTTCCGCTACGCGGCGACGGACGCAACGGCGCGGGATGTGGCCGAGGTGTCGCTGACAATCTCAACCGGAATGAACCATGCCCCAGTGGCGGTCGGCGAATCATTTTCGATGGATGAAGATACTGCGCTGAGCAGTGTCGATGTCGGCGAACTGACCGCGAACGACAACGACCCGGATGGCGATCCGTTAGCCGTCGATCTGGTGGACGCACCCCTGCACGGCGTTCTCGATCTCAACGGCGCTCAGTTCAGCTATCACCCCGAAGCCAACTACTTCGGAAGCGATCGCTTCCGATACTCGGTGAGCGACGGCGAACTCAGCAGCGACGTTGTTGTCGCCGACATTCTCGTGCGATCCATCAATGATGCGCCGCTTGCGCTGACCGATCGCTACACCACGAATCAAAATCAGCCACTGGATGTGTCCGTTGTCGATGGCGTCCTCAGCAATGACAGCGACGTCGAATCTCAAGGTCTCACCGCTCAGATCCACGCCAATACAAGTCATGGTCTGCTCGATCTGCATGCGGACGGTTCGTTCAACTATGCCGCTGACGCAGCATTCGTTGGACACGACGAGTTTTCGTATGAGGTGAGTGACGGCGAGGCCGTTTCAATCGGCCGCGCGATCATCGACGTGACCGCATCGGGAAACCAGCGACCACTCGCAGTGGGCGAAGTGTTCGCGATCGCCGAAGACAGCGTTCTCGACACACGTTCCCTCGAAAGTCTGCTCGCAAACGACAGGGACCCGGAAGGTCAGCCGCTGTCACTGGTGATTCTCGCGCAGCCGGAAACGGGCACGCTCGAATCTTTCCCTGGAGGACACATCCGCTACGTGCCTGCGCGCAATGCAGTCGGCGATGTGACGATTCCGTATGCGGTCAGCGATGGCGAACTTGAATCCCTGCCGGTCGATGTGCGCATTACCCTTTTGCCGGTCGACGATCCGCCCGAAGCACAGCCGGATCTTTATGTTGTGCCTGAATCGACAACCCTTTTCAGCGTCGATGCTGCTATGGGCGTGCTCGCCAACGATGTCGAACCGGACGGCGAAGCACTGGTTTCGGACGTGGTTCGTACGCCGGAATTCGGCGAATTGAATCTTGGACTCGATGGATCGTTTGTCTACTCGTTGATAGCGGCGCGACCGCTGCACGACAGCTTCCGCTATCGCGTGCGTGATCCGGGCAACAGCGCGGCCGAGGCCGAAGTCGAACTCGACTTCGGCGATCCGTCGGCCGTCGACACTCTCTTCAAGAATGGATTCGAATCGCCATGAAGACCTACGGAAAAATTCCTGGCAGCGTACTGCTTTGCGGATTGTTTCTATTCCTGTCGACTTCATTGGTCCATGCCGATGTCGCCGGTGGAGTGCAGTGGCTTCAAGCACGCGATTCGTCAACCGGCGTTCACCGCGATTCGGATCTGGCCAACGCCGCCGATACCAATGCGGAGACCTACATCACCGTCGCGCGCTTGTCGGAGTCTGCAGGCTTTCCCGGAACCGTCTCACTGGCGGCAGATGAAAGTGACGAGACTTTACTGTCCCTTGCGCGACTCGCACGCAATCGACTTGATCTCGGTCAGTCCGCCGCGGCACAACTCGATGCATTACTGGCGGCGCAACAAGCGGATGGTGGATTTCCGGCAGTGCCCGGTTTGCAAAGCGAGCCGCTGACGACGGCATGGGTGTTGAGCGCGCTCGATCGCGCCGGTCGTGGTGGACAGACCGAGGCGGCACGCGCGCTCGGCTATGTGATTGATGCACAACAACCCGATGGCGGCTGGTTGGCCGTTTCCGGCAATGCGAGTCATGTGGTGCCGACGGCACAGATCGTTCAGGTCCTGCAAACCTATCGCAATCGATTTGTGCTCACCCAACCGATCGCACGCGCGCTGACTTTTTTGCAGGCTGCGCAACAACCTTCACATACCTTTGGCGAAACCTTCGAAACCGCGGTTGTACTCAATGCGCTTGTCGTCCTCGGCGTCGAGCGAGCATCGCTGGAGCCGGTTGCCGCTGCCTTGGCTGCGTCACAGGCGACCGATGGAAGTTTTGAGAATGATGCTTTCGTAACGGCGTTGGCGCTTCGCGCGCTGTGGCAGTTTGATCAGCCCGTCATCGAGCCGCAGCAGGCCGGGTTGACCGGGCGTGTGCTGTCTGCCGATACGGGTCTTCCGATCGGTGGCGCAACGCTGAGCCTCAGCGGCGTGGCAACGGCAACCCTGATCAGCGATGACTTCGGTCATCTGCAGTCGAGCACCTTGCTTGCTGGCGCCTATACCGCAAGTCTCAGCTATCAGGGAATGCACACGATCGATTTCCAGGTCAGTCTCGCCAACGGGCGCATTCTCGACCTTGGCGATTTGCGTATGTATCAAGGTAGCGGCGGGGCGAACCTTGCGCTTGTGCGTGGCCGGATTACCGATGCGGAAAGCGGCACGCCGCTGGCTGGAGCGCATATCCAGATTGAGCAACCACCGTTGCAGGTCACCAGCGGCGCGGACGGAAGCTATCAAATTCTGCAAGTACCGGCAGGGCACATCCGACTTTTCGTCTCAGCCACGGGACATTCAAGTCGTTTCGGCGAAGTGGATGTCGTGGCAGGTTCCATTGTCGAGTTTTCGGTCGCTCTGCAAGCCGAAGAAAATACGGGCGGGGCGACGATCCGCGGCACGATTCTCGACGGCGTCAGTGGAGTACCTCTGGCGGGCGTCACGGTTGCCGTTGTCGCTGGTGCCCAACCCGTTGCTACAACAACGGACGGCTCGGGCAACTACAGCCTGTTGTCCGAAGCGAGCCCACTGGCAACCATTGTTGCGACCTTGGTCGACTACGACAGCGTCACGATCACCGCGCCGCTCGGCGACAACGAAGTCCTGCTGTTCTCGCCGCGCATGTATCCAACGGGACAAACGCCTGAGGACGCCAACAAGGCACGTATCAATGGTGTCGTCGTCAACCAGGCCAATCGTCAGCCCATCGAAAACGCGCTCGTCGTCGCGAGCGATGCGGGTGGGCAGAAAGTCGCGCGGACGGATTCGTCAGGCGCCTTTTCGCTGATTGGAGTGAGTGGCCCGGTGACGCGACTGGCAATCAGTGCGGACGCGTTCGATCCAGCCACACTGGCCATTCCGATTCAGCCTCTCGAAATACGCAACATTGGTGAGATTGGTCTGAAGCCGACGGCGTTGACGTTCTACTTTCCGGATCTCGCGATCGTCGAAAGTTCGTTGTCGGAAACCGATCCGGATTCGTTTGCGTTGGACCGTACGTTCACCCTCTCAATCGCCAATCGCGGCACGTCATCGACCACTCAAGATTTCGACGTTGTCGCCTTCATTGATGCAAACGGAAACGGCGCATTCGACGCGGGACTTGAGCCCGAAGTCGGGCGCGCTCGTGTCGAAGATGATCTCCCGGTCGGTGGCAGTGCCGAGGTATCGATTGCTGTTGCCGCGCAAATGACTTTCCGCGATGCGCCCGTTGCCTTCTGGGTCGATGCAGAGGATGAGATCCCCGAGCAGGATGAAGCCAACAACGTTGGCACCAGTCTTCTTGGCTGTCGCGTTACGCCGGCCTTTGTCGGCAACGACACGGTCGAAGAGTTCTGGCGCTGGAGCGGCTTGGCCTCAAATCCGCAGATCAATTCGCTCAACGCGACACCGTCGGTCGTGCAGTTGACCGATGACAATGGCGATGGCGTGATCAACGAGTACGACATTCCTGATCTGGTCTTTGTTGCCGGACGACGAAATGAAATTGCGCCTTCGCAAACAGCCTTGGTCGCCCTCGATGGACGCACCGGACATGAACTCTGGTCGCGAACGGATATCAACTTGTCGCAGTTCGCTTCGCCGGCCACGGGCGATATCGACAACGACGGTGTCGCCGAGATCGTTGTAGTGCGCGGCTATCGCGAGGAGCTGATTGCCTTCGAGAATGACGGCACCCTGAAGTGGCGAACGCCGCTTGACGGGCCTCGCATTCCGAAGGTTCTGCTACCGCCTCCTCCGCATGTCTACGACATGCCGATCATTGCGAATCTAGAGGGCGACAACGAAGCCGAAGTGGTACTTGGCCGTGCGGCTTTTCGTGGCCTCAATGGCGAGAAGCTATGGGAAGGCGAGTTTGATGCCGGTGGCGATGGTGGCAAGCCACTCAACTCACCCGTGCGTGTTGCCTTTTCGGTGGCATCAGTCGCAGCCGACATCAATCTCGACGGACGCATGGAGGTCATTGCCGGGCGTACCGCTTACGACTTTGAGGGTCGCACGCTCTGGCATCGCGGCGACATCAAACCCGTTCCATACGAGGATGCCAATAGAGTTCCAATGAACGCGTCGGGCTATGTCGCGATCGGCAATTTCGATAGCGATGATTTTGCCGAGATCGTGCTGACGATCGGTGATGAGATGTGGCTGCTTGAGCACACTGGCGAAACGATCTGGGGTCCCAAGCATGCGCCGGATTTCACTGAACTTGGCGCGCCCACCGTCGCCGATATCGATGACGACGGTCTGCCCGAAATCATCGTGTCGAGCAAACACAAGCTGACCGTTTTCGAATCCGATGGCACGGTCAAGCGGACCTTCGACATCGACGATCCTTCGGGTGTAACCAGTGCCACCGTCTTCGATTTCGAGAATGACGGTCTGCTCGAAGTCGTGCATATGGACGAGCACAATCTGCGCATTCTCGATGCGCGAACGCTGGTGCAACGCTTCATTACCGCCAACACTTCGCAAACGGTTTATGAAGTGCCCGTGATTGCCGATCTGGATGGCGACAAACAGGCAGAACTCATCATCACCGGCTTTGATATGGATTTCAGTCTCAGTACGCCGGGTATCCGCGTATTCAAAGCACGAAATGGCGCCTGGGCTGATGCTGGATCGGTCTGGAGCGCGCAGGATTTTCATGTCAATGAGATCAATGAGGACTCGACGCTTCCGTTGATTGAAACGCCCTCGTGGCTGACCCACAACACCTATCGCGTTCAGCGTAGTCCGTTGCCGGATCCGCTCGGCATGCCGGATTTCAGCGTGGGTGATCTGCGTCTGATTGATCAAGGTTCGGGAAACAATCCTGCGGTCCAGGTGCGAGTGGGAAATGCAGGTCCGGTCGATGCGCACGAGCCGCCCTGGATTGGCGTCTACCGCGGTGACCCGGATGCCGGCGGCACGCTGCTGAAGGAAGTTCGTCTCGATACCCTAAGACCGTCGCGCTTCCAGATTGTCAATCTCGGTGAGATCGCGACCACGGGCAGCGGCGAACTTTACGCGGTGGTCGATCAGCGCAATCGCGCGCGGGAATGCCGCGAGAGCAACAATCGACGCAGCGTTCCGTTTCTGGCGACCAATGGCCGCGGCGATCTGCAGCTCTCAACGGACAGCTTGGTTTATGCGCCTGGCGCACCCGCGACCTTGACTGCAACGGTTTCCAATCAGGGCGCCTTGGCCGCGGCGTATTCGGTGCAATGGTCGATTCGCAACAGTCAGGGTCAAACCACGGCGCTACTCTACGATGTCGAATGGGAAGAGATTCTGGCCGCGCAGTCCGACGCTCGAAGCCTGGTCTGGTCGACCCAAGGTGTGCTGGCCGGCAACTACGTTCTCGAAGGCAAATTGAGAAACGCGCAAGGCAATGTCATCGATACGGCGACGGCGGCCTTCGCGATCAGCGGCGATGTCAGCGGCCCTGCTGGTGCAGTCAGTCTGAGTACGCCTCGATCGCAATACGCAGCCGGTGAGGCCGTACGACTCAACTATGTTGCGCAGAATCTGTCGTCGTCAGAAGTCATTCGTCTACCTGAAGTCAGCATCACAATCACCGGCCCGGCGGGTTTTGCGCAATCTCAAAATTTTGAGATCGATGATCTTTTTGCCAGTGCGAGCGCCACCGGCGAAATGCCAGTCGTGGATGCGCGAGAAGCGGGAGAGTATGTCGCGATTGCGCGACTGCGCTCTCGCCTGAGCGGTCTCGAGTACGCAACCGATACGATCACGTTCGAGCGGCTTGCTGATGTCAGCGCGTCGATTCAGGGCTTCGTTGATGTCGCGCGTCCGTCACTGCTGATTGGCGAGGCGCAAACCTGTTTGTTTACCGTACGCAACCGCGGAACGGTTCCGCAGTTGGGCGCGACCCTGCGTAAGCGCGTGGTTGCGCTGGATTCTGGCGACGTCGGCTTCGAGCAAACGTTCAACGCGGATTTGATTCCGGGCGCCGACTACGTTTCGAGCGATCTGATCGCCACGGCGGGCTACACGCCTGGCGATCACGCGTGTCTGATCGAGATGGATATCGGCAATTCAGAATGGCGACTGCTTGATTCCGAGCCGTTCAGGCTGATCGCCCCCGCTGGAGCAGGCATTCTGGTTTCGCCGATCGATGGTCTGATTACCTCTGAAGCCGGACAGAGTGCAAGTTTCAGTGTCAGCTTGGCCAGCCAGCCAAGTGCTGACGTCATCGTGCCGATGCAGGTCAGCGACGCCAGTGAATGGAGCATTGCCGACAGCCAGATCCTGTTTACCCCGGCAACGTGGAATGTCCCGCGCGTGATCAGCGTCAACGGTGTCGATGACAATGAGGTCGACGGCGACCAATCCGGGCGCATCGAACTGTTTCCGGCGCAGTCGACCGACGCCAGCTATACGGGAATCGATCCGAACGATGTCGGCATCACCAACCTGGACGATGATGGCGCGATGATCCTGGTCACACCTGACCACATCTCAACGTCGGAAACAGGCACATCTGCAAGCTTCAACTTGCGTTTGAACGCGGCACCCAGCGCATCGGTGACCGTTGCATTGATCAGCCCTGACGCCAGCGAGTGGACTATGTCCACAAGTTCCGTAATCCTCGACACAGGCAATTGGCAAACGGGCGTGGATGTCGAGGTGACCGGCGTCGATGACGCCGAATTCGATGGCACGCAGTCGGCCACGTTGCCGTTGTTACCAGCCAGCAGCGCCGACCCGGCCTTCAGCGGAATCGATCCCACCGATGTCATGTTGACCAATCTCGATGACGAGTCCGCTGCGATCATCGTCGAGCCAACGACCGTTGCGACGACCGAAGGTGGATTCGCCAGTGCCTTTGTGGTGCGTCTCAATCGCGCGCCATCATCGAGCGTGACGATTCCGATCGGACCAGTCGATGCCAGCGAATGGCAGATCCTCGAAACGTCGATCCAGATCGACGCGAGCAATTGGCAAGCAGGCGTTAACGTGGCGGTGACACCGGTCGATGACGATCTTGTTGATGGCGATCAGACCGCGATTCTCGATCTCGGCGTCGCGCAAAGCTCGGACGCCCAGTTCTCCGGAATTGATCCAGACAATGTTTCGCTGCTCAACATCGACAACGATGGAGCACGTATCGTCGTTGCACCAACAACCGGATTGATGGTTGATGAAAACGGCGCGACAGCAAGTTTCCTCGTCGCGCTGACCGCAGCGCCCACCGATGATGTCCACATCGCACTGAGCAGCGGCGACATCAGCGAATTTGCGCTGGCCGAATCCGAAATCGTGTTCACGCCAACGGATTGGAGCGGCCACACCGTAACGATCAACGGTGTTGATGACAGCGAGGTGGACGGCAACATTGTTGGTGCGATCGTGCTCGCGCCAGCCGTCAGTGCCGACGGACGCTACGCGGGAATCAACCCGACCGACGTCATCGTAACCAATCTCGATAACGAGACCATCCAGATCAACGTTGATCCGCAAGGCAGTGTCGAGACCAGCGAGTCCGGCACCCAGGCGACGGTCACCGTGCGATTGAGCGCCGAGCCTACGCAGCCGGTGAGTATCGGACTCATCAATCCTGATGCCAGCGAATGGGCACTGGACACAGATGTGCTGGAATTCCAGCCCGGTGCGAGCTTGTCGCAGACCTTCACGATTACCGGCGTTGACGACAGCGAAGTCGATGGCGACATCACCGGCGTTGTCGTGATTTCACCTGTCGTCAGCGACGATCCGCGCTATCAAGGGCTCGATCCTTCGGATGTGCCTGTTATCAACCGTGATGATGACTCCGTGGCCGCGCCGCAATGGCAGATCGAGGCGGCAGATCTGGAGGTATCCGAAGCCGGCGACACCGGCCTGTTGCGCATCAGCTTCGATCGTTTGCCGAGTGCCGATGTACACGTCGAGATAAGGTCGAACGACACCAGTGAAGTCGTTGTCGATCCGGTCGAACTGGTTTTCAGCGCGACCAACGGGATGACGCCGCAAACGGTGATCCTGCGCGGCCTCGATGACGATATTGCGGATGGCACGCGTGCGGTTCCGCTGACGATTCGAGTGTCGGCATCAGCGGATTCGGACTTCGTCAATCTGTCACCGCAAAGCGTCATCGCGCAAAATCTGGACGATGATACCGCGGGTATCGCGCTGACGCTTTCCGGCTCCGATCATCTGCTTGAAGGTGACTCCGCCGATCTCAGGATCGCACTGAGCTCGCGCCCGTTGGCTCCAGTAGAGCTAGCGGTCGAAGCCACGGTCGAGCCGCCTGCTGGCGCCGATGGCGCCATCCTCGAATTGATTCCGATGAGCGTTGTCATCGACCCCACGCAGTGGAATCAAACCGTGCCACTCACGCTGAATACGTTTGACAACGGTGTCGCCAACGAACGCCGAATCATCGGCATCCGTGTCACGGCAATCACGACGACCGACGCCGTCTATGCAGCGCTTGCGGTTGATCCGGTATTGGTCACGCTTGATGACGGTGAGGGGAACGACGTGATTGTTACGCCGATTCCAGGTCCGGGTCTGCTTGCTTTGCTTTCGCTTGCTATCGCTCTGATGCTTCTGGGTTCGATTGCATCCTTGTCACGCCACCAAAGGAGGGCGTGACGATCATGCCAGCTACTTCCATTCGGACCGCCACGATGCGCGCGGCCCTGTCATTCGGCATCGCCGCGGTCATGTGGTTTTCGCACCTGGATATGGCGCGTGCCGTGGCCGCCGAGCATTTGGACTACACGGCGGCCATTGCAGCGGTGCAAACGGCACGCGATCGGGATCATCGGGTTCGTAGCTTGTCGCGAAAGCTGGAATCGATTGCCGCTGATCTCGCACGCATCCAGCCTCCCGGCGCGGCCAAGCCCAGTGCCGCAGATGTACAAGCAGGCGTAGGAGAAACCGAACCGAACGCACTGACCTTGCGTGTGCTCGCAGATGTCGATGAGCTCGGCGATTTCGAAAGCGAAATCGAGGAGGACTGGACTGCTGAGGCGGAGCAGATGACCGCCGATGGCGTCAACGCTGAAGTCGTGTCTCGGCACGCTGCGTTACTGGCCGAGGTTCTCCAGCGCAGTCAGGAGTTCCGCTCTCTGATTTCACCGTTGCGTGACACCGGCGCGTCTATTGCCGAAGTCAGTTCGTCGCTGGCGAATCTGTCGGACTGGTTTGCCCAGCAAAGCCGCGCACGCGCCTGGAAAGCGATCGACAAGGACGCGTTGCCGACATCGTTCGCGCGTGCAGAAGATGGCGCTGCACCGCAAGAACCCGATTTCGATGGCGCGGTTGAAACCTCGGTTGTGATCGCTGCGCCGGGCCCCGAATTTCTGGCCGAGACTCTCGATGCGAAGTTCACACCGGCAATCGTCGCGTTGGCCCAGTCGCTCGAAGGCAATCCGGTAAAGATTCGCAATTGGGTCTACGACAATATCGAGTTCCATCCCTCATTCGGCTCGGTCCAGGGTGCCGACCAGACGCTGCTGAGCCGCCGAGGCAATGCCTTCGACATCGCCAGCTTGACCCTGGCCTTGCTGCGCACTTCGGGTGTGCCATCGCGCTACGCAAAAAGCGTGATCCAGATTCCCATCGCCGAAGTGCAGAACTGGCTTGGCAACGTCGCCACGCCGCAAATGGCGATCGACCTGATGCAGAAGGGAGGTATCCCAACAGCTAGTGTCGTTACCGGCGGGCGCATCGTTGCCGCGCGATTCGAGCATGTCTGGGTCGAGGCCTGGGTGGATTTTGTGCCCTCGCGAGGAGCGATCAATCGGGTGCCCGATCAATGGGTGCCATTCGAGGTGGCCTTCAAGCAATTCGACTATGTCCAGGCCTATCCGTGGCGTCAGCACACCCTCGAAGCACGGCGCACGATCGGGCAGAACTTTGCCGATGGCATTCAGGTTGATGCGACCGGTGGCATTACCGGATTCAACTTCGACGAGATGAATCGGGCTACAGGAGTTCTCGCACAGCAGCTCGGCAACGAGATGTATGCGGCCATCCCGAACGTCACTACGGGAAGTTTCCGCGACCGCCGGACGATTCGTCCGATCAACAGTCTGATACTCGCCGGTGCGCTGCCCTATCCGTTGCGCTCCACGACGATCGCACGTTATGCCGAATTGCCGGTGGCACTGAGGCAGACAATCGAAATTCGCTTTTATGCCGATGAATCCTCGCTGCGCTACGAATCGCCGAGCGCGGAGATCAGCGTGCCGATGGTTCGGCTTGGCAAACACCATTTCGGTGTTGAATACGCCCCGGCGACAACGGCCGATTCGCAGGCCTTCGCGAGCTATGCTGCGTCGCACGCGGCCAGTCTACCGCTCGCCCAAATCAATGTGATTCCACGATTGATGCTTGATGACGAGGTGCTCTGGCAATCCGGCACCACGCGCATGGGTACGATGCACTATTGGCATATTGATGTGCGCGATGCTGGCGGCCGACGGACGACGACCGAGGCTTATCAATTTGCCGCAGGGAGTACGTTTGCCTTGGTTCCCGATCTTGTCGGCATGGATCCTGCGCGCGTAGGGCGCGAAGGTGCAGACCTGCCCGACATGGCCAGCTTGCCGACTCGTGATGCGCTCTATTACGGCGGCTTGCTCTACTGGGCAATAGCCGACAATCTCGAGGAAGAGGCTTCGCGCTCCAGTGACGCGGTCGCTTTGCGCCTGCCCTCGATTGGCGCATTCGCCCAGAGCTACGAGATCTCTTACTTCTTTGGTGTTCCGCGCTCGGGTTTCATTGCTGGCCAAGTCACCGATATCAAGGCGGCGCGCCTCGGTTTGACGGTCAAGAATGAGGACGATCGCCGACAGCTTTCACTGCATATCGGTTCCGCAGGGTCGATGGCCGAAGGAGCGATTTGGCCATTGTTGACCGGAACAGAGCGCCAGGGGCTGGGTATATCGGCATCGACGGTCATCAAGCTCGCCATCGACAATGGTCAGCGAATTTTCCAGATTGATCGAAGCAATCTGAATGTCGCGTTGGGTCAATTACATTTGTCGTCATTCGCCGAAGACGAAATCCGCCAGAGCGTCGATGCGGGGCTGATAGCCATAGCGCCTGAGCGCGAGGTCAGCATCGGGAGATGGAGCGGCGCGGGCTATGTCATCTATGACCCGCAAACGGGCAGCTCACTGCAGCGAATCGAAGGAGGTTTGGCGGGCGGGATCAATGTCGGTTGCATTCTGGTAGCTGTGTCGCTGGCGATTCTCTGCAACACCCGGCTAATTGCCGCCCTTGAAAGCTTTCTTTTCAGGTACGCAAAGCGGTTCGCGCTCTTTCAGGTGATCGCGTCCGCGGCCGCGGCGTTGTTCGCACCGATCCTTCCTGCGCTGCTCGTTATCGATGCTGTGCTGTATACGATTGGAATTGCCCAAGCCGTCTATGAAGTTTCGATGTGGCTGAATTCGATCATCAATGAGTGGGGCTCGCTCACGCCGGAGGAAAAAGCGCAACTTGGTATTGACACGATCAACAATATCGCTTGTTCGTATGTACCGCCCTGCCTGCGGAAATTTGCGTCTTTTTTAGGCATTGATCTGAGCGCCGGAGCCATTGCTGATGGTCTAGGGTTTAGCGGCGGCGACGGTAGCGATGACGACGACCGCGGCGGTGACACGCCGCGTGGAAATCCGGTAGCGATCGGCAGCGGCGTCAAATGGCAGACCGAATCCGACTATCATGGTGACGGTGCGTTTCCGCTGCACTTCGAGCGAACGTACATGTCGGCAGTGCCAAACCTGAGCGGATTCGTCGGGGCCAAATGGTCAGCCAGCTATTTCCAGAATTTGCGCTTGCCACAGTCGTTGGATGGCAGCCCATTCCCAACCGATGAGCGTCCGAACTCGGTCCTGATCGTCCGAGAGGATGGGGGGTGGGTCCAGTTCAACTGGCAGGGATCGGCCTATGTCGCCGAGAGCAACGTTCCTGGCCGACTCGAGCGCCAGGTTAGCGGCGCCACAACCACCGGCTGGTTGCACTACACCCCGCAGGATACGACCGAGCACTACAGCGCGAGTGGGCGACTGTTGTCGATCACGAATCGCGCGGGGCTCGCGCATACACTGAGCTATGACGGCTCCGGCCGTTTAACCGGCGTGACGCATACCTTTGGCCGCACACTGACCTTCAACTACGATCCGACCACGGGTTACCTGGCCGGATTCAAGGATCCTTCACAGCGTCAGATCAGCTTCGAGCACGATGGTTTTGGCAACCTGAGCAAGGTGACCTATCCCGATACAAAGACCCGCCAGTACCATTACGAAGATGTCATCCACCGCTTTGCGCTGACCGGCATCACCGACGAACGAGGGGAGCGCTATGTCACTTGGACCTATGATCATCTCGGCCGCGTGCTGTCGAGTGGAAAGCCGGGCGGCATCGAGTTGCATACATTCCGCTACGCGGAAAACCAGACGATCGAAATCGACCCGCTCGGCACCGAGCGCACCTACGAGTTCGCCACGGTCAATGATCGCAAGTACCTGCGCAAGGTCACTGAACCCTGCGGGAGTTGTGGTGGTGGCGTAGCCGCAGAGACAATCTACGATGGCCGCGGCCTTGTCGAAAGTCGCAAGGATTTTGAAGGGCGCATCACGCGCTATGGCCGCAACAGTCGCGGCCTGATTGAAACCCTGACCGAGGCCGCCGGCACACCATCACAGCGCATCACGTCCACAGTCTGGCATCCCTTCTGGTTTCTGCCACTGGAAACGCGCGAACCAATCGAGGGCGGACTGCGCACCACGGTGTTCGCCTACGACAATGAAGGAAAGCTGCAATCACGCACGGTGACTGCGCGCACTGAAACGCGAGTCTGGTCGACCAGTTTCGACGCCAACGGTCAGTTGCTGACAGTCGATGGTCCGCGCAGCGATGTAAGCGACGCCAGCGCATGGACTTACGATCCGGTCAGCGGAAACGCGCTGACGATGACCGATGCAGCAGGCAACGACACCCACTACACCGAGTATGACGACGACGCGCGGCTGAAAAAGCGCATCGACGCGAACGGACGCATCACCGAGTACCGCTACGATCTGCGCGGTCGCATGACCCACATGATCGAGAAGATCGACGAGGCCGATCCCGGTGAGATAACCCAGTTCGCCTACACACCGAGTGGCAATATCGATCGCCTGACGCTCGCCGATGACAGTTATCTCGCCTATAGCTACGATATCGCTGACCGCCTGACCGATGTCCTCGATAGTCGCGGCCGCCACGTCCATTACACGCTTGATCCGCTCGGCAATCGCACCAAGGAAGAAACCTTCGATGGCGCGACTCTCGTGCAGGTCGTCAACCGGCACATCGATGTCTTGGGTCGTGTTGAAGCGGTCTACGGCAGCGACCAGGCCGAGGCGACGCATTACACGTATGACGATACCGGCAACGAGAAAACCGTCACCGATGCCCTCGATCACGTCACTACGCAACACTATGACGCCCTCGACCGACTCGATCAGACCGACGTTCTCGCGGACGCCGATCCGGCTCACGCGCGCATCGGCTACGCCTATGATGCTCAGGACAACCTGACCCGCGTCACCGATCCGCGCAATCTGCCAACGGTTTACCACTACACCGGCTTCGACGAACTCGACCAACTGACCAGCCCGGACACGGGCATCACCGCACATCGCTACGATCTGGCAGGTAACCTTGCCGTGCGCACGGATGCGCGCAACCAACGCGGCGTTTACACCTACGATGCGCTTAACCGCATCAAGCAGATCGGCTACGGCGCTGCTTCTGCTGGCGATCCGGCCGCGCTCGATTCCG
Source organism: Lysobacterales bacterium (assembly GCA_038234445.1). GTDB lineage: Bacteria > Pseudomonadota > Gammaproteobacteria > Xanthomonadales > Rhodanobacteraceae > Dokdonella. The sequence goes on along the minus strand of JBBQTY010000001.1, from coordinate 3,143 downwards.
TCGAAGAAACCCTGCGCTTCAACTACGACGAAGCGAGCGGAGGCGAGGGCGCCAAAGGCCGTCTGACCAGTCTGAGTGATGGGGCTGGTAGTGCAAGCCTCATCTACGACCGCCACGGCAGAGTCACCTCGCGCACCCAATCGCTCGGCAATGGCTCGGTCGCCTTGACCAAGTCCACCGGCTACCACTATGACGACGCCGGCCGTCTCGATGCGATGGCGACGCCCAGCGGCGCCGTGATCGGCTACGCCTACGGTGCCGATGGTCGCGTGCTGACCATCACGGTCAACGGCGTCACCATCGTCCGCGAGATCGAAACCTTCCCGTTCGGCGAATCCAAGGCCTGGACCGAAGGACCGAACGCCAATGGCTTCCGCTACGAACGAAGCTTCGATACCGACGGACGTATTGCCCACCACACGCTCGGTGATGCCAACCGTCAGCTCGGCTACGACGCTGCACATCGCATCACCAGCCTGATCGATACGGCCACCCCGGAAGGCACCACTCCGGCCACGCCGCAATCGCCCAACTGGACCTTCGCCTACGACGCGCAAGATCGTCTGAGCGGAGCCAGCAACGCAGCCACCCAAGGCGCGCTCGCCCAGCTCAACCTCGGCTGGGCGTACGACGCCACCGGCAATCGCAGTGCAGAAGCCCGCAATGGCGCACCGTCGATCTACACCACAGCGACCACGAGCAATCGTCTCGATGCGATCGACAGCACCAGTCGCAGCTATGACGCCGCCGGCAACACGAGTAGCGACGGCACCTATGCCTATACCTACTCAGCCAGAAACCGTCTCACAAGCGCACGATTGCAAAGCACCAATGCTGTTGTAGCTCGCTACGCGATCAATGCGTTCGGCGAGCGCGTGTGCAAGGCCGATGGGGCTAGTCAATGTCCGAAAGGCCCCGGCAATACCGATCCCGCCGACGCGGGAAGTGGCAACTTCAAGCAAACCGTCTATGACGATGCAGGTCATCTGCTTGGCGAATATGAAGCCAACGGCAACCTGATCGCCGAACACGTCTGGCTTGACGACACGCCAGTCGCAGTGATCAAACCCATAGCGATGGTTGCCAGTCACGGTGGCCAATCCGCCGCTGGCGCTGCCGTATTCGCCGTCGAACCGGACCACCTCGACAGTCCGCGTGTCATCGCAAACGCCAGTCACCAAATCGTCTGGCGCTGGGACTCCAGCCCATTCGGCGATACGCCCGCCAACGAAGCGCCCAACGGACTCGCCGCGTTCAACTACAGCCTGAGATTGCCAGGACAGCAATACGATGCCGAGACGAAAACGCATTACAACTACTTTAGGGACTATGAGCCGGGGACGGGACGGTATTTAGAGTCAGATCCGATTGGAGTCCTGGGCGGATTGACGACGTATGACTTCGTTCGAGCTCGAGTAAATAGTTTTATTGATCCTAGTGGCCTAAAGGGGATTGGAGTAGCGAAGGCTGCACGTAACCAGTTCGATAGCGGATGCGGCTGCTCCGCTTCCAAGCCAGTTAAAATATCAGTTCCAGATCGCGCGAATTGGCGGGAGGCCATAGATCATGCGGTCGGCACAGATGGTCCGATGTCTGAAGCACTACCGCTAGATCGTCCCGGTGCAAATTCGAGGCGTCGATCGCGAACTAGTGGTTGCGGATGTTCCCCGGGTAAGGACAATGACGAATGGCCACCTGCATTCATGAAACCCTTGGGTGGTAAAGCAAGCATTAGATCCATTCCGCTAAAGGCGAATCGAGGATTGGGTGGATTCATGGGGCGCGCTTGTTCCCTTTTGCCAGATGGGGCGTGGGTGCAATGGATATTTGAGGGGCGATGATGATTGCGATAGAAAGACTCTTAGGAAAGGCCTCCCCGGCGCTGGGAGAAGAAAAGTTTGAAGTAAGTCAGTTCCCATCCAGCCTCCGTCAACCGTGTATGCTGCTTAGGGAGCTGCTTGGCATGCGAAATGGATTTTATGCATTTGCATCTGCGCTTCATGTTTTTAGTACTAATGTTAATAAAAAGCAAAATATTGTTGAATGGAATTCTCCTCAGGGCTGGAGACAAGAGTACGGGGAGCTTGCTTCCGAATTATTTTCGTTCGGTGAAGATATGTTTGGAAATCAGTTCTGTATCGCGCATGGCGAATTCGTCCAATTCAACATAGAAACAGCCGAAGTTGAATCGATGGGAAGGAGCGCGGAAGAGTGGGCAGATACGATACTGTCCGACTTCGGGTATTGGACTGGCTTCCCTCTGGGATGGGAGTGGCAGAACACCAACGGCCCAATACCAAACGGAAGGAGGCTTTTCCCGCGCCAACCATTCATGTTGGGAGGAGACTACGAGGTTTCAAATCTTTGGTGTGGAGACACGTTAGAAACCCTTGGATTTTATGGATATTTGGCGCGAAACGTTTGGGGAATTTCTGACGGAACTCCCGTTGAGATTAGTTTGCCAAGCGGAAAGCAAATAAAAGGAACTCTTCAGCGATAGATCGGATCGTTCGATCAGAGCCAAATATTACTGACTCCGTCATCTTGAGTGACGTTCGAGTCTGGAAACTGAACTGTGTATCTGCTCTTTGAGAGACTGCGGCAAAGCCGCGAGGAGCAGTGAGATGGGATTGACGAAAGCTCAATTGGACGAACTGACGGCAGGCTACAGTACGCCGCAGGAGATGGAGAAGCTGTACTCGCAGATGCTCCAGCACATGATCAATCGCTCGCTCATGGCCGAGATGCAGGCGCATCTGGGTCATGAGCGGCACCAGAAGTCCGGCGGCAACCCGCGCAACGGGAAGAGTCGCAAGACTGTGCAAAGCTCGGTCGGTGATTTGCAGATCGAGACACCGCGCGATCGTGATGGCACGTTCGAACCGCAGTTGGTGCCCAAGCGCCAGCTTCGCCTGGCCGGAATGGAGGAGAAGATTCTGACCCTCTACGCCAAAGGTCTGACCACCCGCGATATCGAATCAGCACTGGTGGATCTGTACGGCGTGACGATCTCGCACAGCCTGGTGTCCCAAATCACCGACGCGGTGCTGGACGAAGCGCGCGCATGGCAAAACCGTCCGTTGGAATCGATCTATCCGATCGTCTGGCTGGACGGCATTGTGATCAAGGTGCAGCAGCACAAG